>JBBSMH010000001.1:0-28730 GCA_038233275.1 Sphingomonadales bacterium
TAGACCGCTGCGAGCGCCTTGCGCCAGCGTGCAAGCCGCTCCTCCCGGACATTTTCATTCATCGCGGGCCGGAAGCAGCGGGTATTCCCGCGCATAGCCCGCGCAGCCTCCTGGAGCGAGGGATAGAGCCCGGCCCCGACCGAGGCGCAGACCGCCGCGCCCAGCGCGGTGGTCTCGACAAAATCAGGGCGCTCGACCGTCACGTCGAGAAAATCGGCCAGGTCCTGGGCCATCCAGTCGTTGGCGCTCATACCGCCGTCGATCCGCAGGAACGACCACGGGGGCCCGTCGGCGGTGAAAGCACGGGCCAGATCGTGCGTCTGATGCGCCATCGCTTCGAGCGCCGCGCGTACAACTTGCGCCTTGCCAGTCGCAAAGCTGAGTCCCGATATAACCCCGCGCGCATCGGGGTTCCAATGCGGTGCGCCGAGGCCCGAGAGCGCGGGCACGATGGTGACTTCCCCGCTATCGCCGACCGACCGGGCCAGAGCTTCGGTCTCGTCCGCGCTTTTGATAAGGCCCAGACCGTCGCGCAACCACTGAACGAGACTGCCCGCCACGAACACCGACCCCTCAATGGCGTAACGGCGCTCGCCGCTTCGCTGGGTCAATACGGTCCCGAGAAGACGGTTGTCGGAGCGGGGGATCGCGTCCCCCGTCGCCGTGAGCACGAAAGCCCCGGTGCCGTAAGTTGCCTTCGTTTCGCCCGGCGAGAGACACCCCTGGCCCACGGTGGCGGACTGCTGGTCGCCGATCATCCCACAGATAGGGAGCTCTCGGCCGAACCAAGCGGCGGCGCAGCGCCCCAGCTCGCCATGGGTGTCGACCACCCGGGGCAGGCATGACGCAGGGATTCCGAACAGGTCGCACAAGCCCTCGTCGAATTGGGCCCCGTCGAGCGCTAGCAACTGCGTGCGGCTGGCATTGCTGGCGTCCGAGATATGTTGGCCGCCCGTGAGCTTGAAGGCGAGCCAGCTGTCGATGGTACCGAAAGCGAGCGTTCCGGCCTTGGCCGCGGCGCGCACTGCTTCAACGTGGTCGAGCAGCCAGCGCATCTTGGCGCCCGAGAAATAAGGATCGAACAGCAGGCCAGTGCGGCGCTGGACATCCTTCTCGTGCCCCGCCGCTTGCAATTCGGCACAGAAATCGGCGGTGCGCCGATCCTGCCAGACGATCGCGCGCGCCAGCGGTTCGCCGCCCACGCGATCCCAGGCGACTACGGTCTCGCGCTGGTTTGTGATGCCGATCGCCGCGACCGCGTCTGCCCCACCAGCCTTCTCGACCGCTTCCCGCGCGCAGGCCAGCGTCTTGTCCCAGATTTCTTTTGCATCGTGTTCGACCCAGCCGGGTCGTGGATAATGCTGCACCAACTCGGCTTGCGCCACATGCTCCATCGCACCGCCGGGGGCGAAGATCATCGCGCGAGTCGACGTGGTGCCCTCGTCGAGGACCAGAATTCTCTCTCCCATTGCCCCTCACTACCGGCAAGCTCGTGCGGGTGAAAGCCGGGACAAGGAAAGGTGGCGGTGCGCATTTCGAACGGCTAGGTGCTGGCCATGGCAGGCCCGCCGCCCAAACCCTGGCCCACCGGCACGGCCGAGGCGCTCGAACCGCTGGTGCGGCGCGTACTGGCGCCCAACCCATCCCCTTTCACCTATACCGGCACTCAGACCTACATTGTCGGCATGGGCGAGGGCTGCGCGATTATCGACCCGGGGCCGGACGATGCCGATCATCTGCTCGCGCTCGAACAAGCTATGGGGGGTGAACAAGTCTGCGCGATCATGTGCACGCATACCCACCGCGATCATTCGCCAGCCGCCGCGCCGCTCGCGAAGCGCACCGGCGCGCCCATCGTCGGCTGTGCGCCGCTGGTAATCGAGAGCGAGGCGCTCGCCAGATGGGGGACGCGTTCGGACGAAGCATTCGACCGTTCATATGAACCGGACAGGGTATTGGAAGAAGGCGAGGCGATGACGGGGCCCGGCTGGACGCTCACCGCAGTGGTAACCCCGGGCCACGTTTCCAACCATCTCTGCTTCGCACTGGAGGAAACCGGCGCGCTTTTCAGCGGAGATCACGTTATGGGCTGGTCGACTAGTGTCGTGGTGCCGCCCGACGGCGATATGGCGGATTACATCGCCAGCCTCGAGAAGCTCCATGAGCGGGAGGACCGCATCTATTATCCCGCGCACGGCCCCGCTGTCGAAAGGCCACGCCAGTTGGTGCGCTCGATGATCGGACATCGCCGCCAGCGCGAAAACCAGATTCGCCGCCATCTGGACGAGAGCGCGCATTCAGCGGCCGAGCTGGTGCCCAAGATGTACAAGGGCCTCGACTCGCATTTGACGGGCGCGGCGGAAATGTCGGTGACCGCGCATCTCATCGATCTGGAACGACGCGGGCTGGTCGCCCGTTCGGAGGACATATGGCAGACGACCTGAAGCACCGCGAAGAGACCGCCGCCGAACATGGGGTGAAGCGCGAAACGCCACTCGCGCGCCTTCAGGCGGCTCCCTGGATGATCGTTATTGTTCTGCTCGCCGCGGTGGCGTGGCTCGGCTGGCGCGCCTTTATCTACCAGGAAGAGGGCGACCCCGTGGGCAGCGCCATGCTCGCCTTCGAGAAGCAAAATTCGTTGACGGTCTTTTCCAGCCGCTTCGAAGTGGTTGCCGAAAGCGAGGACACACGCGGGGTAATGGGGCTTGACCTGCTCAAGAGCCGCCAGGCGGCAATCATCCCCGCGACTGTCGAATATCGGCTCGATCTCAGCCGGATGGACCGCGACCGGTTCCAGTGGAATGATGGCAGCGACACGCTGACGGTGATCCTTCCCGTGCTCAAGATATCGCGCCCCAATCTCGACGAGGCGCAACAGAAGGTGTTTACCGAAGGCAGCTGGGTGACGCGCGACGCCAGCACCGACCTGGCCCGCAACAATTCCGCGCAGGCCGAGCGCAAGGCTGCCGCTTTCGCCAAGAACCCCGAAGTACTGAAGATGGCCCGTCAGGCCGCGCGCGAGGCGATACGCCAGAACCTCGCCATCCCGCTGCAAGTGGCCGGTTACGGCGATGTCGAGGTGAATGTGCGCTTCGATGGCGAGCAACCGTCCGGATGAACGCCGGGCGAATGACGTGCTGCAGACGCAGGACTAACTCAGCAGAATACGAGCCGGTCGCAAGCTTCTGAGGGGGAGTCGGGATCATGGCTACTGTTGCACCACCGCACGACGCCATCCGCGGAAGCGCGCGGTTCTTCACAATCATGGCGTTTGTTATGGCGACAGTCATCGTCGCCGGCTTCTCGCTCAATTTGGCGATGGGGCGGTCGAGCTTCGACGCGCCGCTCGTCTATCATGTGCACGCGATAATTTTCATGGCATGAATCGGTCTTTATCTGGCCCAGCATGTCAGCGCCTCGGCCGGGAACTGGGTCTTGCACAGGAGGCTCGGCAGGCTCGCTTACCTCTGGGTGCCGGCCATGGTGATCGCCGGGTGCATGATTATGATAATCGTCGCGCGGCGAACTGGCGGCCCGTTCTTCTTCGACCAGAACGAGTTTCTAGTCAGCAATCTTGCCCTGCTCGTGTGCTTCGGTGGGCTGGCCTGGTGGGCCTTGAAGCGCCAGCGATACGCCGGCTGGCACCGGCGATTGATGCTGGTATCGATGGCGGTGCTCACCGGCCCCGGCCTCGGGCGAATCCTGCCGCTGCCCTTGATGATGCCCAATGCCTGGACCATCACCATCGCGCTGGCCTTCGTCTTCCCGCTCATCGGCATGATGGCCGATATGCGGCATCACGGCCGCGTGCACCCGGCCTATTGGTGGGGTACGGGCATCTATGCATCGACATTCATCGTGTCGATGCTGATCGCCTACTCGCCGGTGGGCTATGGTTTTACACAATGGATTGTCGCGGGCTCGCCGGGCGCCGAGCGGCCCATGGAGGCTTTCCTGCCTCCCGGCTTCTCCATTTGAGCTGCGGAACTCCTTCGCCAGCGCATCCGTTCGGTATATAAGCGCCTTCGAACGCAGACGACGGGATTTATCATGACCGCCGAAACCAGGCTTCCCACTGGTGAGGACCTCCTCGCCGCAATCGATCGCCTCCGCGAGGAGAAAAACGCGATCATTCTCGCCCATTATTACCAGACGTCGGACATCCAGGACCTCGCCGATTTCGTCGGCGACAGCCTCGAGCTGAGCCGCAAGGCCGCCGACACCGATGCGGAAGTCATCGCTTTCTGCGGCGTCAAGTTCATGGCGGATACCGCGAAAATTCTCTCCCCCGAAAAGATCGTCGTGTTGCCTGACATGGACGCGGGCTGCAGTCTCGAGGATTCCTGCCCACCGAAAAAGTTCAAGGCATTCCGCGAGAAGCACCCCGACCATATCGCGCTGACCTACATCAACTGTTCGACCGAGGTGAAGGCGCTTTCCGACATCATCGTCACCTCCTCCAGCGCCGAGACTATCCTTTCGCAAATCCCGAAGGATCAGCCGATCATTTTCGGTCCGGACCGGCATCTGGGGGGCTATCTCAGCCGCAGGTTCGACCGCGACATGCTGCTATGGCCCGGCGTGTGCATCGTCCACGAGGCCTTCAGCGAAACCGAGCTAATCAAGCTTAAGCAGCAATATCCCGGCGCGCCGGTGGCCGCGCATCCCGAATGTCCGCCGACAATTATCGATCACGCCGACTATGTCGGGTCGACCAGCGGCATCTTGCAATTCGCGGAGACGTTCGTGGGCGATACGCTGATCGTGGCGACCGAGCCGCACATCATCCACCAGATGGAAAAGGCGCTACCGGAGAAGACATTTATCGGCGCGCCGGGCGCAGATGGCAATTGCAGCTGCAACATCTGCCCGTACATGGCCCTGAACACGATGGAGAAGCTCTACGCCTGCCTGCGCGATCTGGAGCCGCGCATCGAAATAGAAGAGGGCTTGCGTCTCAAGGCCAAACAGAGCCTCGACCGGATGCTCGAAATGGCGAGCGGCACCATCGGCAAGGGCGATTTGGGGAGGGTCTAACCTTCTCCAAACTCCAGCATACGGGGAGAATCACTGCTTGACCGATCGCATCAAGGCTGCCTGGCATGCCGTCAACGCAACCTACTGGTTTTATCCCGCGCTGTTCGCGGTGGGTGCGCTGGCGCTGGCCTTCCTGACCATTCATCTCGACCGCATCGGCTGGGCCGAGCGCTTGGGCGAAGTCGCATGGATTCAGCCCGCGCGACCGCAGGGCGCCACCAACATGCTGATCGTCATTTCCAGCACGATGATCGGAGTCGCCTCGACCGTTTTTTCGATCACCATTGCCGCGGTGGCCTATGCCAGTGGCAATTACGGACCGCGCCTGCTGACCAATTTCATGGAGAACAGGGGTAATCAGCTATCCCTCGCCACCTTCATCGGAACCTTCGTCTATGCCATAAGCGTACTGAGGACCGTGCGCGCCGAAGACGAGGCACCCGCCGACGTCGCCAACGCCGTCGGCGATTCGCTGCCCGGATTCGTGCCGCAATTGTCGTTGCTAATCGCCTTCGTGCTGATGGGGCTGTCGGTGGCGGTGCTGGTCTATTTCCTCAACCACATCCCGGCTTCGATCCGGATCAATTCGGTCCTCAAGGGCATAGGCAAGCGGCTGATCGAGGATATCCGGCGGCGCTTCCCTCATCAGGCGAGCGGGGCGGTCGAGATGAAAGCGCCTCGCGGAAGACCGGTGAAGGCGGATTCGGTGGGCTATGTCCAGCGGATAGACTTCGAAGAGCTCGAGCGGATCGCGCAGAAAGAGTGCGGACACCTCAAGCTGGGCGTGAGGACCGGAGATTTTGTTCATATGGAGGTGCCGCTTGCCTACTGGGCCGGCGACGACGACATCGATGACCTGCACGACGAGCGCATCCGCGATTGCTTCACCCTCGGCGGCATGCGCACCCCGACCCAGGATCTCCACTTCCTGGTCGACGAGCTGGTCGAGATCGGATTGCGCGCCCTCTCGCCCGGGATCAACGATCCCTTCACCGCGATCACCGCGCTTCACTGGCTCGGCGCGGCGACTGCCGAGCTGGGCAAGCGCGACCTCACCCGCGCCTTCGGCAAGGCCGAGGATGCGAATGATGACAGGCTGGTGCTGCTCGAGGAGGATTACCGACATTACGTCGCGCGCGGTTTCGGAGCCCTTCGTTCCGCCGTCGCCACCAGCCCGACGGCGGCGCAGGTGGCTTTCGATACGCTGTTCAACGCGGCGGCTACCCTGGACGATGAATCGCGCCGGGCAGTCCTCAGGACCGAAGGCGAGCAGCTGATGCGGCAGACGCGTGAGGCGCTGAAGGGGCCCGACCTGGAGCAGGTCGAGGCGAGTTATCGCACCTTCATCCAGCGGATGGAACGGTAGGATTGGCCGCAACCGCCGCCTTGGGCTGGGCCAGACGCGCAAGGACCAGGGCCCCCGCAAGCAGAGTCATACCCATTATGTCGAGGCCCGAAAGCACCTCGCCGAACACGTACCAGCCGATGGCTGCGGCGATGGCAGGCTGGGTCAGCAGCGCGACACCGATGACGAGCGGCGGGAAATGCTTCAGCGCAAAAACCAGCAGCCCTTGCCCGATCACCTGGCTCGAGATGGCGAGGGCTACCACGGGCGTCCAGTTGGTCGGCCACACCGGCTCGCCCACTACGAGCGCGATTGCCAGCATGATCGGCGCTCCCGCTAGGCAAACCATTGATAGGACGCTCCACTGGCCCAATGTTGTCCGGGCGCGCTGCGCTGGCAGCAAATAGAACGCGTAGAACAGACCCGCCAGCAGGCAAAACAGGTCTCCCACGAGCGTCACGTCCGAGATTTCGAGGCTCCGCCCCATCAGGATCGCCGCACCGCTCACGGCCGCGGCCACCGCCAACCACTGCTTGCCGCTCGGCGCACGGCGAAGGGCGACAAGCCCCCAAAGCATCAGGATCAGGCTGCCCGAATTGCCGAACAGCGTGGCATTGCCCAGCCGGGTCATCTCGATGCCGACATGCCAGCTCGCGAGATCGAGCGCGAAGAACGCGCCCGCCGCGAACACCAGCAGCGCTGTCTTGGGGTCGACCGGGCCATCGCTCCTCTCGCGCCAGGCGAGCCAGGCGAAAAGCGGCAGGGGCAGCAGCAAGCGCCAGAAGCCCGCGCTCACCGGACCGGTGTCTGCCAGCCGGACAAGCCACGGGCCCAGCGCCAAGGCGAAATTCCCGCCGAGCAGCGCCGCGAAATGCCACGCGCTTGACCCCTGCGAAGGATTCCTTTCGAGCGGGGCGGTTGCCTTGGTCATCCCCGCCCCTTAGCTCGCCCCGATGAAACCGCCAGCATGAAGAGGCTTACCGGTACATGCACGATATATTGTTCGAACCACTGACCATGGGCGCTCTGGAAGGGAAGAACCGGATCTTCATGGCGCCGCTCACGCGCGGCCGGGCGGACACGCCCGGTTTCGTGCCAAATGGCATGATGGCGGAATATTACCGCCAGCGCGCCAGCGCCGGGCTGATCATTTCCGAAGCCACGGGCATCAGCGTGGAAGGACTGGGCTGGCCGAGCGCACCGGGCATCTGGTCAGACGAGCAAGTCGAAGGCTGGAAGCCGGTGACGCGGGCGGTGCACGGTGAAGGCGGCCTCATCGTCCTCCAGCTGTGGCACATGGGACGGCTGGTGCACCCTTATTACCTCGACGGAGAACCTCCCGTCTCGGCCAGCGCGACGACTGCCCCCGACCATGCGCACACGCCCGCAGGCCGACAGCCCTATGGAGCGGCTCGCGCGCTCGAGGCGGGAGAGCTCGAGCGGGTGGTGGACGATTACCGTCATGCCGCCGAAAACGCGAAAAAAGCCGGCTTCGACGGTGTGCAGTTGCACGGTGCCAACGGCTATCTGATCGACCAGTTTCTTCGTTCGAGCACCAACCTCCGCGACGACGAATATGGCGGACCTCCGCAAAATCGCGTCCGCTTTCTCGACGAGGTGCTCGCTGCCCTGGTCGATGTATGGGGTGCGGATCGCGTAGTCCTGCGCCTCTCGCCCAACGGGATGACCCAGGGCTGCAACGATCCCGATCCTGCTTCAATCTTCGGAGAAGCCGCGCGAGTGGTCGAGGAGCACGGGCTGGCATTCCTTGAATTGCGCGAGCCGGGACCGGACGGCACATTCGGCCGGACCGACGTCCCCAAGCAAAGTCCGCTGATCCGGAGCATCTATTCGGGACCGCTGGTGCTCAACAGCGATTATACGCCTCAGCAGGCCGTTGCCGATATCGAGGCGGGACGCTGCGACGCCGTGACCTGGGGGCGTGACTTCATTTCCAACCCGGACCTTCCCGAACGTTTCCGGCGTGGAGCGGAGATCGCCCCGGATGTGGGTGCTCCCAAAACCTGGTACTTTCCCGGCCCCGAAGGATACGTCGATTACCCCACGCTAACCATTTAGAGTCACACTCGCTCTCAAGGCTCGACTGGCGAGTCGCCTTGTGGAGAAGTCGATGCGGTCATGGCTGGTCACTCCGGCGGAGAACGAGAAGGCGCTCTCTTCGGTGTCCCAGTCCGGCGCGGACGTCGTCGCGATCGATCTCGCGCGGGGACTGGGCGAACAGGCTCAGGCCGCCGCGCGGATAGAAGCGCGTGACTGGCTTGCAGCGCAAATGCGCCAGGTACTGGCGCAGAAGCGCTTCTCCCGCTGGGTACGGATCGGCGGAATCGCTGGACCCTATTGGCGCGAGGACCTGGCGGCGGTGATGCAGGGGGAGCCGGAGGGGATTATCCTTTCGGACGCCGATAGCCCGGAGCACATTCGCGAGCTCGCCGCGGTGATTTACGAACTCGAACAGCACCGGGGAATCGCTCACAATTCGACTCGGATAGTGCCTCAGCTCGGCGGGAGCGCGCAGGTTGCCTTCACCATCGGGCAGTTCGCCAGCGAGGTGCACCCCCGGGTTTCCGGGCTGACGTGGGACGCAACAGCCCTCGCCCGCGCGCTGGGCGCAAGGCGAACGCGCGGGCCCGGCGCGGCCTTCACCGATGCGATGGCCCATGTTCGTGCACAGGTGCTGCTGGCGGCACACGCAAACGGACTCGACGCGGTGGACTCGCCCTGGCGCGATGCGCGCGATGCCAAGGGCGCCCGGACCGCCGCCGATGCCGCGCGCGCGGACGGGTTTTCCGGCATGGTGGCGATCCATCCGGCGCAGGTTCCTTTGATCAACGAGGCTTTTCGGCCCACCAGCGAGGAACGCGCGGAAGCGCAGGAAATCATCGGGGCTTTCGCCAGCAACCCACATGCGGAAGTGCTGCCGCTCAAGGGTCGCCGTATCGGGGCCCCGCAGCTGGCACGCGCCAAGCGTTTGCTCGCAGGCTAATTTTCAGGTTCGGTTGCCGCGGTGGCGTCCGGATCGGGTTCCGGCGTGAGCGAGCCGGCTTCATCCCCCGGGCCGGCTGGTTCTGCCGTTGCCGCACCGCTGGTGCTCGCGCTCGATGTCCCCTCCTCCCGCAATGGTGGGGCTTGCGAGCGGACGTTGTCGAGCGGCAGCATCTCGTCGCTGATCGTGCCGCCCAGAACTTCGCCTTCTGCAGTGCGATCATCGTCGGCCGGCGCTTCTATCTCCGGATCGGTGCCGCAGGCGACCAGCGCCAGCGCCGCTGCGGCTGTCGGCAAGCTTCGCAAGATCACGGCAGAGCGCATTTTTGTCCTTCCAGCGCGGCGAGGAAATCCTCGAGCCGGCCCAGCAATGCCTCATCGAATGCGTGGGGCGCAAGGTCGATTCCGAGCGCGGCGAGGCTGGTAACCCCGAACTCCCCGATCCCGCAAGGTACGATGCCGGTGAAATGGGCGAGCTCGGGCGAAAGATTGACCGAGAACCCATGCATCGTGACCCAGCGTCGCACGCGGACCCCGATCGCACCGATCTTGGCCTCGCATCCGCGCTCGTCGCGGGTCCAGATGCCGATCCGCCCCTCCGCCCGCCACGCCTTCACTCCTACATCGCCCAGTGTCGCGATCACCCAGCCCTCGAGCGAATGGACGAAGCAGCGCACGTCGCGCCCGCGCTCTTTGAGATCGAGCAGCACGTATCCCACGCGTTGGCCCGGCCCGTGATAAGTATAGCGCCCCCCCCGCCCAGCCTCGACCACTTCGAAGCGGGGGTCTAGCAATTCGGCCCCGTCGGCGCTGGTCCCGGCGGTATAGACCGGCGGATGTTCGAGCAGCCAGACAAGCTCACGAGCTTCGCCTTCCTGAATGGCGCGGTTACGCCTGTCCATCTCGCCAAGCGCTTCGCGGTAGGCGACCTGCCCGGTCTCGCGGCGGATTTCGAGAGAATCGGTGGGCGGCGCGCTCATCGGCGATTGCGTGGCGAGGCTCCGCGCGCTTATCAAGCACCAATCGCGACGGAAGGGTAGAGCATGAAGCTGAATATGAGCGCCGCCTGGGACCATGCCGTGACGATGGTGTCCGCGAACAAGGAAGTGCTCCTGGTTCTGGCCGGGGTGTTCTTCTTCATACCCAATCTGGCCACAGCGCTCTTCTTGCCCGAAGCCATTCCTGACCAGGCCACAGGCCAGACCGTCGATCCGGAAGAGATCATGGCCGCAATGTCCGGCTTTTACAGCGAATACTGGTGGGTACTGTTGCTAGTGGCCATCATTTCCACAATTGGCATGATCGCGGTGCTTGCGGTGCTTGGCGATCGGGGCCGGCCGACCGTCGGCGACGCTATGGCAAGAGGCGTGAAGCTGCTGCCGACGCAGATTGCCGCGCAATTGGGAATCGCATTGACGTTGGTCGTGGTGCTGTTCGTGGTCGGTTTGATCGCGGGTTTCGCCGGGGCCGGCGCGGCAGTGGCCCTTTCCGTTCTCCTCGCCCTTCCCATCCTCATCTATCTTATCGTGAAATTCTCCATGGCAGCGCCGATTATTGCGATAGAGCGTGAGCTGAACCCCATCGCTGCCCTGCGGAACTCGTGGCTCTTGACCAAGGGCAACAGCTTTCGCCTCACCACCTTCTTTGCTCTCTTATTGCTTGCGTTCGTGGTCAGCTACGCAATCCTCACCCTCGTCCTGGGTTTGCTATTCGCTCTGGCGGGCGAAGCGGTGGCGCGGGTCGGCACGGCTGGCGTGACCGGCCTGCTAAGCGCGGTTTTCGCGGTTTTCGCCTATGCCGTACTGGCCTCGGTCCACCGCCAGCTGTCAGCTCCGCCAGCCTCGGTGCCGAAAACGGGTCACGATTAGTAGGCGTCAGTCGGCCTCGCCCTTCCAACCCCAGAACAGCTTGCACGGCAGAATATTGCGCCACTCGAAGCCGCTGTCGATGCGGCGGAAATGGCGCGCCATATAATCGCGGGCTCGGTCGGAGAATTGGTAGACGAGGAAACCCCCGCCCGGGCGCAGGATCCGATGCGTCGCCGCAACGATCGCGGGGCCGATACCCGCAGGTAAGGTCGAGAACGGCAGGCCGGAGAGGATATAGTCGGCGTGCGCGAACCCGTGCGCATGCACGATTTCCTCGACATCGGCGGCCGAACCCAGCACCGGCTTGAACCGGCGGTCGCGGAAAGTGCTCTCGAGATAGTCGATATAGAGCGGATTGGTATCGATCACGATCAACGCGCCGTCACTGGGCAAGCGATCGAGCACCGGCTGACAAAATGTGCCGACGCCCGGCCCGTATTCGACGAACAGCCGGCATTCGTTCCAGTTCACGGGCGCGAGCATCCGTTCGACGGTGAAACCCGAAGAAGGAATGATCGAGCCGACCATCTTGGGTTCGCGCAGGAAACCCCTGAAGAATACGCCCCACTGGCCGAACAGTCTTTCGGCGCGTTCCCTCCACCCGGATCGCTCCAGCACGCCGGCACTCGATTGTCCTGACAAAGCAATTCCTCTTGCGACCGAATTCGGAAAGGGCGCCGTTTGGCAGCCCCCATTGTCCATTGCAAGCCGCGGAGCGCGGTTCTAGCTCCGCTGCCGATGGCCGACCGCGACCTTCCACCAGTCAATCTGGCGCCTGCGCCGCCCTCCCGCCCGCGGACGATTTCGCGCGAGCGGATGGCCTTGCTTTTCACCGTGATGCTGGTGACCGCTGCGGGAAACACCGCGATGCACTCGGTCATGCCCTCGATCGGCACCGCACTGGGTGTCGCCGACGTGTGGATCAGCCTCGCCTATACCTGGTCGGCGCTTTTGTGGGTGATATGCGCGCCGATCTGGGCGCGGCGGTCCGACCGCCGGGGCCGCAAGGCCATGATGGCGCTGGGGCTGGCAGGCTTCATCGTGTCGATGGCGCTGTGCGGTTCGGTGCTCTGGATCGGCCTAGCCGGGCTTCTGCCGGCTTTCTGGACGTTGTTGTTCTTCGCGGCGGCACGCAGCCTCTATGGAGGGTTCGGCAGCGCCGCGCCACCTGCGGTCCAGGCCTATGTCGCCAGCCGAACCCCGCGCGCCGAGCGCACGCAGGCGCTGTCGCTGATCGCTTCGAGCTTCGGGCTGGGAACGGTGATCGGCCCCGCGCTTGCTCCGCTGATGGTCCTGCCCGTTCTGGGACTGACCGGCCCGTTCATCGTTTTTGCGCTGATCGGCGCGGTTGCGCTCGCCTTCCTGCGGCTTCGCCTGCCGAACGACGAGCCCCAATTTCCCGCGCGAGGGCGGACCTACAACGAGCCATTCGCGAGCGGTTCTCCATCCGCTCTCAACTCGCAAGAGGACGAGGATGGCGGGGAAGATCTGGCGAGCGATGGAGATCCACCGCGTCTGCGCTGGTTCGAACCTCGATTGCGGCCTTGGGTGATCGCCGGACTGCTCGGTGGTCATGCCCAGGCAATGGTGCTGGGGATTTCCGGCTTTCTAGTGCTCGACCGGCTCGGCCTGCGTGACACGCCCGCGGAAGGCGCCGGCCCGGTCGGGCTGGTGCTCATGGCGGGCGCGCTCGCCACCTTGGTGGCGCAATGGGGTATGATCCCGCGACTCCGGCTCGGTCCGCGCGCGGCAACGCTCTGGGGCATCGTGGTGGCCGGGCTGGGCGTGGCGATCCTCGGCGCGGCGCAGCAATTGCACGCCATCGCGCTAGGGTACGCCATCGCCTCGCTGGGTTTCGGCCTCTTCCGGCCCGGGACCACGGCGGGCACCTCGCTGGCGGTACGTCGGTCCGAACAGGGCCAGGCGTCAGGCGTGGTCGCCTCGGTTGCGGGGGCCAGCTACGTCTATGCGCCGGCGCTCGGAGTCTGGTTCTACAATCTGTCCGACTGGCTCGGTTTCGGGCTGATCATTGCGATCTGCGTGGCGGTGCTCGCGATAGGCTGGCGCACGTTACAGGCCGACGCCGTGCTCACTCACGGTAGCGCGCCATCCCGCTGAATCAGAGGATCTCCTCGACAATTTCCTTCGGCCGGCACAGCCGGACGCCCTTGGGCGTCTCGACCAGAGGACGCTCGATGAGAGCGGGATTGGCCACCATTGCGTCCAGAACCGTATCGGGATCCGCGTGGGTAAGACCGCGCTCCTGCGCATCGGTGCCGCGGGTCCGCAGGCCCTCGGCGGGGTTCATCCCGGCATCGGCGTAAAGCTGCGCGAGCTTTTCGCGTCCCGGTGGGTGCTTGAGATATTCGATCACCTCGACTTCAACTCCGTCGCGGCCATTGAGGATAGCGAGGGTGTTGCGCGAGGTGCCGCAGTTGGGATTGTGCCATATCGTTGCTTTCATGACCGGGTCTCCTGCTCGGCGCTTAACTAGCGACTTCTCACAGCTGACGGAACCAGCGCAATTAAACCCGCCGAGAAGCGCTTTTCCCTCTTGCACATGCGAATAATTATCATTAGCGGAAGTGACATTCGTCACCGATCAGAAATAGAAAGTCTGATATGAAGTCCCCTGCCCTTCGTTCGTTGCTGCTCACCGGCGCCGCCGTCTTTTCCGTCCCCTCCTTCGCGGCGACGGATACCGGCGCAGAACAGCCGCAGCGTGAATATCTGCCGCCCGAGATTGTCGTCACCGGCGAGCGTGACGGCTATGGAAGCGACGATGGTTCGAGCGCGACCAAGACCCCCACCGCGCTGCTCGATGTGCCCCAGGCGGTAAGCTTCATCACCGAGGATCAGCTCCAGGACCAGTCGATCCGTCAATTGGCCGAAGCCTTGCGCTATGTCCCCGGCGTCAGCATGGAAACGGGTGAAGGCCATCGCGACGAGGTTTTCATCCGCGGCCAGGAAACCACCGCCGATTTCTATATCGACGGGCTGCGCGACGATGCCCAATATTACCGCCCGCTCTACAATATCGAGCGGATCGAGGTCCTCAAGGGAGCCAATGCGCTGATCTTCGGCCGCGGAGCGGGCGGCGGAGCCATCAACCGGGTGGCCAAGGTGGCTGGGACCGGCGAGACTTTCGCGACGGCCTCGGCCTCGGTGGACAGTTTCGGCGCTTACGCATTGCTCGCGGATCTCAACCGGCCACTCTCCGATGGGCTCGCACTGCGGCTCAATGGCACTTATGAGGAATTCGACAGCCATCGGGACTTTTACGAAGGTCGCTTCATCGGCATCTCGCCCACCGCCACCGCGGGGCTCGGACCCGACACGCGGCTGACGGCGATCTACTCCTATGACGATGACCGGCGGGTAGTCGACCGTGGCGTTCCGTCTTTCGAGGGCGGTCCCCTGCGCGGGTTCGAAGAAACCTTCTTCGGCGATCCCGATTTCAACAGGGCGAGTGCTCAGGTGCATATCGGCCGGGTCAGGCTGGACCACGATTTTTCTGTGGGGCTCAGCGCCAACGCCACCGTGCAATATGCGAACTACGACAAGATCTACGCCAACATCCTGCCTGGTGGCACTGACGGCGCGACGGTTTCGCTAAGCGGGTACGAAGACACTACCGATCGGGAAAACGTCATCGGCCAAGGCAATCTCATATGGCAGACCGACGGCGAAGGATTTAGCTCGACGCTGCTGGTGGGGATCGAGGCAAGCCGTCAGGATACGCAGAACGCACGCCGAAACGTTGTCTTCACCGGCACCAACAGGGCGCCTCTGGCCGACCGCATCGCGGTGCCGCCCTTCACTCTCGCGGCAACGAGCCGCTCGCGCGACAGCATGCTGGAGACGCTGTCGGTCTATCTGCAGGAACAGTTCGCCCTCGGCGAGCATATCGAGCTGGTCGGCGGGCTGCGCTACGACCGTTTCGATCTCGATACGGTGGACCTCATCAACGGCACGCCCGGCAGGCGGGTGGACGAAAAGGTCAGTCCGCGCGGCGGCGTTATCGTCAAGCCCAACGAACGCTTGTCGCTCTACGCCAGCTATGCCGAGAGCTTCCTGCCCCAGGCCGGCGACCAGTTCCTCATTCTGAGTCCGGGGGAGTCGGCTTTCGAGCCGGAAAAATTCACGAATTACGAAATCGGCGCGAAATGGGCGCCGAGCAGCGATCTGCTGGTGACCGCGGCGATTTTCCGGCTCGATCGCGAGAATACGCAGGCGGCCGATCCCAACAATACCGGCCTGACAGTCCTGACCGGCGAGAGCCGGACCGAGGGGTTCGAGCTGGGAGCTGTCGGCACAATCACCGACTTCTGGCAGGCCAATCTGGGCTATACCTATCTCGACGGCGAGCTTCGCACGGACTCCACCTTCGGTGCCGCCGGCGCGCGCCTGCAGCAGCTGTCGCGTCATCAGCTAACCCTCTGGAGCCGGATCGACCCCACTGAACGGCTGGGCCTGGGGCTTGGCGTGATCCACCAGTCCGCCCAATTCGCGAGTTTCACCAATACGGTCGAACTGCCGGCGTACTGGCGGGTTGACGCCGCAGCCTATTACACGCTGAGCGATCGGTTCAGTCTGCAGCTCAATATCGAAAATCTCTTCCATGAAACCTATTATCCGAGCGCTCACGGCAACAACAATATCCAGCCGGCGGAGCCGTTTTCGGTGAGAGCAGGATTTCGGGTCGAGCTGTAACCGGCCCGGCCTCCCGCGAGGCGCTTGGAACCTCCGGAATCCGCCGGCGTCAGTTCGCCGCAGATGGCGGCGTCAGCGCCTCGACCTCGCGGGCGGCGTCCTCGACACCGATCCCTGGCGGCGGCGCGGCGCTGATCGTCTCGCGCCGCCGCGCCACCCGGCTTGCCCGCTCGATTGCGCGGACCAGCCGGGGATAAACGCCGCAGCGGCACAGATTGGCGATCGCCCCTTTGATCTCCTCTTCGCTCGGCGCGGCATTGCGAGCAAGGAGTGCCGAGGCCGCCATGGCGATACCCGGCGTACAGAAACCGCATTGGATCGCTTGTTCGGCCACCATCGCCTGTTGGACCGGATGCGAGCGATCGCGGCTGAGACCTTCGATGGTCGTGACGAAGCGTCCCTCCGCTTCGGCGATGGTGATCAGGCAGCTGCGCAGCGCCTCGCCGTCGACATGCACCATGCACGCCCCGCAGTCGCCCACGCCGCAGCCGTATTTGGTGCCGGTCAGGTTAGCCGCGTCGCGCAGAGCCCAGAGCAACGGGGTTTCCGGGTCCATCAGGAATTCGACCGGTCGGCCGTTGACGGTCATGCGTGGCATTCTGCGCTCGCTACTGGGGACTGAGAGATTTCTACGTCGCCTATCACATGGCAGCGCCGCCAGCGGCAGGCAATGGCGGCTAGGCAAGGCAAGGCCTGCTCGCTACCGCGCCCACGATGAGCGAAGCAGCCAGATTGACGCACGGTAGCATTCGTTCGCATCTGCTGGGTCAGGCCTTGCCCATGGCGGTGGGCGTCGCTGCGCTCATGTCGGTCGGGCTGGTCGACGCCTATTTCATCGGGCAGCTCGGCAGCACCGAGCTCGCCGCCATATCCTTCGTCTTCCCCATCACCATCGTCCTTTCGAGCCTGGGGGTCGGGGTAATGGTGGGGATCAATTCGGTCGTCGCGCGGTCGTTGGGTGCCGGGGACACGCAGATGGCGCACCGGCGAGGGAGTTTCGGTATCGTCTTCGCGCTGGCGGTGGGCATCGGAATGGGTGTGCTGCTGTTCGCGCTGGCAGAGCCGCTGTTCCGGCTGATGCAGGCGGACGAGGAGGTCTTGCCGCTCATCCTGGCCTATTTTCGTCCGTTCGTTCTCGGCTTCCCGCTTCTCCTGGCCATCATGGGAGTCAACGGAGTACTGCGCGGCCAAGGCGAGGCACGCAAGACCTCGCTGGTCTCGATCAGTTACGCCGCAGCCAATTGGGTGCTCGACCCAATCCTGATCATGGGCGCGCCGGATTTTATCTTCGGGGGCTTCGAAGGATTCGGTATCGCCGGTGCGGCTTGGGCGAGCATCACCGGCTGGGCCATCGGCATCGCGGTAGCGCTGGTGTTGCTGTCGCGAACTGCACTGCCATTCGAACCGCGTCGCCTCCCCCGGAGCCACCCCGTCGATTCGATGAAATCGATTCTCGGTGTGACCGGGCCGGCGGCTTTCTCCAACGCGATCAACCCGATCGGACTCTCGGTGCTCACCGCGCTCGTCGCGATCGAGGGGCAGGACGCGGTGGCCGGGTTCGGCGCGGCAGGCCGGCTGCAGAGCTTCGCGGTCGTTCCTCTTTTGGCGCTGTCGGGCGCGATCGGAGCAATCGTGGGGCAGAATTGGGGCGCCAACCGTGCCGACCGTTCGCGACGCGCGATGTTCGAGGCGGGCGTGTTCTGTGTGGGTTACGGCCTCGCGCTCGCGGCGCTACTGTCCACATTCGGGCGCTGGTTCGCTGACTTTTTCACCTCCGATCCGCAGGTGATCGAGCAGTTCGCATCCTACCTGAAAATAGCCGCCTGGGGGTATGCTGGCTACGGCATGCTTATCGTCGCCAACGGGGCGCTCAACGCGGTCGGCAAAGCGCAGTTCGCGCTCGCCCAGAGTTTCGCACGCGTCTTTCTGGTGATGATGCCTTTCGCGTGGCTCATGCGGGACCGCTGGGGCGCAGACGCGATCTATGCCGCCGAGCTGGCGGCCAATATCCTCGGCGGAATTCTGGCCGCGATTGTCGTCTGGCGTGTGCTGCGCACCGACGATGCTGACACGCCCGCAAAAGAGGCTGCGCGCCTAACCAATAGTTAACCATCATCCCCCATAGCGGCTGTCATGTTGGAGGGGCTTGACGAGCATGGATGAGCTGCTGGCGGATTTTCTCGCCGAAACCCGTGAAATGCTGGAAGCGAGCGGCGGCGAGATCGTTGCCTGGGAAGCCGACCCGTCGGATCGGTCCCGGCTCGATACGATTTTCCGCTTCGTCCATACGGTCAAGGGCAATTGCGGGTTCTTCGATTTCCCTCGCCTCGAGAAGCTCAGCCATGCTGCGGAGGATGCGCTGGCCCAGGTTCGTTCGGGCAACCGCGAACCCGACAGCGCGCTGGTTTCCGCAGTACTCGCCGTGATCGATCGCATTGGGGATATGACCGACGCGATCGAAGCGGGCGAAGATTTCCCTGAAGGGGGCGAGGAGGAGCTGATCGCCGCTCTTTCAGGCGAAATGGAAGAGGCCGCTCTTGCGGCTCAACCCTCGCTACCCTGCTCCGACAAAGCCGCCGAGGCAGCCTCGACCGATGAGGCAAGGACGCCCCGCCCCCAGGCGCTCCAGCGTTCCATCCGCCTCCCCGTGGAATTGCTCGACGAGGTAATGAAGGGCGTGTCGGACATGGTGCTGGCGCGCAACGACCTTGCCCGCCGCCTGCGCGAGGCAGGTGAGCAGCCGACTATCGACGGTCCCTTCGACCGCCTCAGCACGATCCTGGGCACGGTGCGCAATTCCATCACCCGGATGCGCATGCAGCGGCTCGAGCACCTGTTCACTTCGCTACCGCGCCTCGTACGCGATCTTTCGAATGAGCTCGGCAAGCAGGTGATGGTCGATTTCGAGGGCGGCGATGTGGAACTCGATCGGGAAATGGTCGAGATGGTCCGTGATCCGCTTACTCATATCATCCGCAATGCGATCGACCACGGCATCGAGCCGCCGGGCGAGCGCCTCAAGGCGGGCAAGCGCGAAATAGGCATGCTCAAGTTCACGGCGCGGCAGGCTGGCAACCGCATTTCGCTAGTCGTCAGCGACGATGGACGCGGAATCGATGTCGACAGGCTTGCCGAAAAGGCGATCGCCTCCGGCATCCATTCCGCCGGCGAAGTGGCCGAGATGACCGAACGGCGCAAACAGCGCCTGTTGTTCAAACCGGGGCTGTCGACCGCGGACGAGGTCAGTTCCGTTTCGGGTCGCGGAGTGGGTATGGACGTGGTCCGCGCCAATCTGGAGCGCGTCGGCGGGTCAATCGACCTGTCGAGCACTCCTGGTCAGGGAACCTCTTTCCACCTCAACCTGCCTCTAACGCTGAGCATCATCGCCGCGCTCACAGTCGAAGCGGGCAAGCAGCTCTATGCGATACCGCGAAGCTATGTCGAAGAAATCGTCTTCGGCAATGCCCAATCGGTCGAATTCGCTCGGGCCGGCGAGCGCCAGCTCGTGACCTTTCGCGGCCGCAGAGTGCCGTGCCTGTCGCTCGGCGAGGTTCTGGGTCTCGCCAGCAACGGTCAAATCGAATGGGAACGCCAGACGCTGGTACTGATCCGGCTGGCCACGGGCGATATCATCGCGTTGGGCGTGGACCGCGTCCACGATCATGAAGATGTCGTGGTCAAACCCATTGCACCCGCAATCATGAATACGCGGCTCTACGCCGGCACCACCCTGCTCGACGACGGGCGGCCGATGATGCTGCTCGACCTGCCGAGCATCGCACTGCGCCACGGAATGGTAAGCGAAGGCCGCGGTATGATCGACGAGACGGAAGAGGACCGGCAGGCGCAAGGCGATAGCTCCACCGTGCCGGTCATGCTGTTCGCAGGGCTCGACGGCCGGCGCCGTGCGGTCCGGCTGGATCTGGTCCGGCGGATCGACACCATTGCACGCGAAGCCATCGATATAGAGAAAGAGCGCGCGCAAGTCGTCATCGACGGGCGCATTCTCCCTCTGGTGGGGCAGGAGCACGGCGAGTTGCCCGAAGAAAATTGTCGACTGTTGCGCCTTTCCGACGGGGAATGCGAAATCGCCTACATCGTGCGCGAAGTACAAGACGCGGCGGAAATCGATCCGGAACTCGCCAGGACCAAGGGCGACAATTCGATCGAAGGCGTGGCGCTGGTGGAAGGCAAGCCGGTGCCCGTTCTCGATGGCCACAGCTTGTTCGCTGCGCATCGCACGCCGGGCGGGGCCGACATGCAATTGTCTTGCCGGCTTCCTGCGGACAATCAGTGGGCGCAGACTATCCTCGAGCCCCTGGTAAGCGCCGCCGGCTATCGGCTGGTAGCTGCCGACGAAGATGCCGATGTCGCCATTCTCCTCGCCGAAGAGGAGCCCAAGCAGGCTGCCGGGGCACGCAATGTCATTCGCCTGCGCTCGGAGCCCGAAGAGGCCGGCGAGGACGAGACCATCTACCGCTACGATCGCGATGCCTTGCTGGCTGCCCTGAAAAAGGCTCGCCTGGGGAGAGCGTCATGACCCAGCTTCTGCTGATGTGCCGCATCGCCGGGCGACAGGCCGCCATCCCGGCGACCCGAGTGAAGTCGGTGATCGAGATCGAAGCGATCACGCCGATCCCCGCAACACCGGACTTCATCGTCGGTCTGACCGCGCTCCGCAGCCAGGCCTTGACCGTGATCGACTGTCGCCGCGCGCTCGGATTCGAGAGGGGAACGGTCGAGAGGGGCACTCGGGCCGCTGTGGTCGAGGTCGAGGGCCATCTTTATGCCCTGGCCGTGGACGAAGCCCATGACGTCGTAGAGGCAAGCGGCGAGCCCGTTCCGGTCTCCGGAGGACTCGGCGCGGGGTGGCAAAGGGCTGCATTAGGCATGGTCGAGACAGCATTGGGCCCGGCGGTGCTGATCGACATCGAAAAGCTGGTGCAAGGGCCTCTGGCCGAGGCGGCTTAAGCGAATAGTTACCCCTTGATGCTAGTCGGGGTGCGCAATTCAGAAAAGGCGCAGAAAATGAAGAAGTGTCTCATCGTCGACGATTCGCGGGTCATCCGCAAAGTGTCGCGTCACATTCTCGAAAGCCTCGAGTTCGATGTCGAGGAAGCCGAAAATGGCCAGCAGGCGCTCGCCCGCTGCGACGAGGCTATGCCCGAGGTCATTTTGCTCGACTGGAACATGCCGGTGATGAGCGGGATCGAGTTCATCACGCAGCTGCGCCAGCGCGACGGGGGGGACAAGCCCAAGGTCGTGTTCTGCACCACGGAAAACGATGTGGCGCATATCCGCGAGGCAATCAGCGCCGGGGCCGACGAATACGTCATGAAGCCGTTCGACCACGAAACGCTGCAGATCAAGCTCCAGCTAATCGGGATGGCCTGAGGAGACGGCACAATGGCTGCCGTTCTCCGGCCTGTCAAAACCGACCCCAACGCGGGTTCGTTGCAAAACAAGGCGCTCGGCCCCGACGACGTCCGGGTCATGCTGGTCGACGATTCGCTGACCGTCCGCACCGTCTTCGCGCGGATGATCGATCGCGCGGACGGGATGGGCATCGTTGCGCAAGCGAGCACCGCAGAAAACGCATTGCTGACGCTGCGCAACACCGCAGTGGATGTGGTCCTCCTCGATCTGAACATGCCGGGCATGGGCGGCCTCGAGGCGCTGCCCAAAATTCTCAACAGTTCCGCTGGCGCGCAGGTCCTCGTCGTCTCCTCGCTGACCCAGGACGGGGCAGAGGAAACTCTCGCCGCGCTGTCGATGGGTGCGGCGGATACGATGCTCAAACCGCGCCCCGGCGGTTTCAACGATGAATATCGCGATTCCCTACTTGCCAAGATTCGCGCGCTGGGTGGAAAATCGACGCCCCCCGAACCGGTCCAACCGGTCCGCGCCGTGCCGAAAGTCGCCCCACCCATTGCCAAGCTCGCCAAAGTCGTCGCCATCGGCGCCTCGACAGGCGGGATCCATGCTCTCAACCTGTTTTTGCGCAAGCTGCCGCGCGAATTCGACCTGCCGATTTTGATTACACAGCACCTGCCCGTAAACTTCATGCCGGTCTTTACCCGCCAGATGTCGCAAGCGGCCGATCGCGAAGCCATTCTTGCCGAGGAAGGGACCGAAGTGAAACGCGGCCGCATCCTCATAGCGCCGGGTCACGGCCACATGATCGTGCGCAAATCGGGCTCCCTGGTCGTTACCGGCCTCACACATCACCCGGTCAAGAGCGGCTGCATCCCGTCCGTCGACCCCATGTTCGACAGCCTGGCCGATGTCTATGACGGCCGCGTCGCAGCGGTCCTTCTCTCGGGCATGGGGCGCGACGGCACCGAGGGCGCGCAGAAAATCGCGCGTGCCGGGGGCTCGATATTCGCCCAGGATGAAGCCTCCTGCGCAGTCTGGGGCATGCCTCGCGCGGTCGCCGAAAGCGGCCTGGCCTGTGCCGTCCTCCCTCCTGAAGCCCTGGCCGAAAAGCTGGCCAGCTCGATCGGATCGCAAAACCAATGAACAATGATGCATCCCTGCGTATCGTATCCGACTTGCTTGCGGCGCGGACCGGCCAGCAACTCACCGAGAGCCGCCTATGGCGAGTCTCATCCGCGCTGTCGGGCCTGTTCCGTGAACGCGGGATCTCCAACGTCGAGCAACTGGTGTGCCTGATGGCGGATCCGCGGGAGGGAAAGCTGGCGACCGAAGTGGTCGAGGCGCTGCTCAACAACGAAACCTATTTTTTTCGTGACCACGCCTATTTTTCCACGCTGGCGCACCAGGTGCTCCCGGACCTTGCGCGCAAGCGTGACTCGGTCAGAAAGCTTTCGATCTGGTCGGCAGGATGCTCCACCGGGCAGGAAGCGCTCACGCTGGCGATGCTGTTCGCCGAACAGCCCACGCGCTGGGACGGCTGGACCATCGACATCGTCGGCACCGACGTATCGCACAAGGCGATCGCGGCGGCCAAGCGAGCGTGTTACTCGCAATTCGAGATCCAGCGCGGGATCAGCGTTGCCCAGATGCTCAATTTCTTCGGCGAGACCCGCGACGGCTGGCAGGCGAATGCGAAGGTTTGCAAGATGACGCGGTTTCAGCAGCAGAATATCCTCGCTGCCGCTCCCACGCCGGGCAAATTCGACCTGGTGCTGTGTCGCAACGTGTTGCTGTACTTCGATCCCACCACCCGGCGCCGCGCGTTCGACCGGCTGGGCGACGCCACCGCCGCAGACGGATGGCTGATGCTCGGCGCGGGGGAAACCGTGGTCGGTCAGACCGACCGTTTCGAACCCGCCGCTTGCGGCTCCGCGCTCTACCAGCCGCACAATACCTCTTTCGCAGCGCAAGAATGCCGCAACATCGCGCTTGCACGGTGACACCTGCTCGGGGGCAGGCCCCGACTTCATGATTAAAGGCGGCTTTACGCTTCCTTAGAAAAAACCAGGGTACCGACGCTCGTGAGAAAAAATTGGCAATCCGGACTGTCCACGCCCAGGGCCATGCTGATGGCCCCGCTAGCCGTGCTCTCGGTTGCCTTTTCGCTCATCATTGTCGCAATTCTTCTTGGCGATGCTCTCCTCGACGGGGCCACTCCCCTCGTGGCGCTCGGCGGTCTGCTGATCTACGCCTTGCTGGCGAGCGTGCTGTTCCGCCGGGGCCTTGCCCACTTGGGCCAATTGGAGGCGCTGAGCATCGCGGATAGTCTCACCGGGATCGGCAACCGGCGCGGCTACCATGCCGAATTCGCCAGGCGAAAGAGGTCGGGCGAAGAAATGGCCGTCGCAATGATCGATCTCGACGGGTTCATGCACGTCAACGACCATTACGGGCACGTCGTTGGAGATCAGGCGCTCCGCGAATTCGCCGCCATCGTCACCGATGTCTGCGGCGAGGAAGCCACCCCGTTCCGGCTAGGCGGTGACGAGTTCGCGCTCCTGAAAGCTGGGCCGCTCTCGCCGACATTGCTGGAAGGGCTGTGCCGCAGGATCATCGAGCGCCTGGCGCGGCCGGTCAAGATCGACGCCCGCCGGCTCACGCTGGGGGCCAGTATCGGCCTGGCGAGGTGTGAGAGCGAGGAGCATTTTTCCTCATCCGAACTGCTTCGTCGAGCAGATGTCGCAATGTATGCCTCCAAACGTGGCGGCAAGGCGCGCTGCACCTGGTTCACTCCGGATTTCGACAGCAGCCGGGACCAGCTTCGTGAGATGGATGACGATTTGCGGAGCGCTCTCTCGAATGGGGAGTTTCGCGTTCATTATCAGCCGCTGGTTGACTGTGCGACAAACCGGGTCGCCGCGGTGGAATCGCTCATCCGCTGGGAGCGTCCGGACGGCAAACGCATCGGCCCGGACGTTTTCATACCGGTGGCCGAGGATTCGGGCCTGATCAATCCGATCGGGCTGTGGGTTCTGCGGCGCGCCTGTCTGGATGCGCTGGACTGGGACGGAATCATGCTGTCCGTCAACATTTCTGCCGCACAGCTTCGCAATCCGGAATTCCCTATCCAGCTCGGCCATATCCTCGAGGAAACCGGCTTCGATCCTACAAGGCTGGAGCTGGAGATAACCGAAACGTCCTTGGTGCTCGATCCGGTGGTAGCCGCGCGAAGCCTGGCAATGATTCGCGGCTTCGGCGTCAATGTGGTGCTGGACGATTTCGGCACCGGCTATGCCTCGTTCGGCTTTCTGAGGCAGTTCCGCTTCGAGAAACTCAAGCTCGACCGGAGCCTCGTGGTGCAGGCGGGCGAGGACGCCGGCAGCCGGGCCATGATGCTGTCGACGATCACTGTGGCGCGGGCGCTCAAGATGGGCGTCACGGCCGAAGGGGTCGAAACCCAGGCTCAGGCCGAGATGGTTCGCGCCGCCGGTTGCGACCAAATCCAGGGCTGGCTCTATTTCAAAGCGATGCCCGCGGCTGACATCCCCCAATTCCTTGATAAGAACATACCGATGCCGGGGCGGAAACCGCAGCCGATGGTCAAGAAAGGGCGAACGAAGGTCGCCTGACTAGCGAGGCTACTGTCTTCGCGCTCTTTAACCATATCTCAAACATGATCAGGTTAGGGTCTGACCCTCAATTTGAGGGATTTGCCGAGCAATGAACGCCCAGACCACAATCATTTCCGACGAGCTGATCGCGGAAATCGCGGCAGTGGAAATTGCCGCGATTCAAGACTCCAACCAGCTCTCGCAGCTGGAACAATGGTTCATGGGCAAATCGCTCGACACCAAGGCGAAGATCGCCTCGGCACTCGCAAACGGCGGAATGCTTGCCGTTACCGCAGTCGCATTGTGGGGCTTCGCCAATCCGGAATCGATTGATGGGGCGCGGATCGCCATTCTCGTTCTGGCGAGCGCGTCGCTGGCAACCGGACTCGTTTGTCTCCAGTTTCTGCGTGCAAGGATTATCCGTCCCTTCCTCGACCTTTCTGCTGGCATGACCCGACTCGCCAGCGGCGAGAGGCAGATCGAGGTCAATGGCACAACCCGACAGGACGAGATCGGCCACATGGCACGAGCGCTCGAGATATTCCTCAAGTCCGGTCATAAGCTCGACGAGCTGTTTACCGGCCGCAAGGACGCCGCCGAAAAGCGCAAGAACGATCTGATCGCACTGGCGCGGCAGTTAGAAACATCGATCGGGGAGGTCGTGGGAAGCGTGGCGTCGGCATCGGCACAGCTTCAGACGACTGCCGGATCGATGGCGTCGGCGGCGGAACAGTCCTCTTCGCAAGCGAGTCATGTCGCCGAATCCATGGAGCGCGCCTCCGAAGGCGTTACTGCCGCCGCCTCGGCATCCGACGAGTTCGCCATGTCGATCGGCGAAATCAGTCGTCAGGCGACCAATTCCGCCGAGCTCGCTCGCAAGGCGACCGACGCGGCCTCGAACGCCGACGAGACCATCGGCACGCTCTCCAGCTCGGCCGAGCAGGTCGGGCAGATCGTCGAACTCATCCAGTCGATCGCGCAGCGCACCAACCTACTGGCGCTCAATGCTTCGATCGAAGCGGCGCGGGGGGGCGAAGCAGGTCGTGGCTTTGCGGTGGTCGCATCGGAGGTGAAAGAACTCGCCGCGCAGACCAGCCGCGCGACCGAGGAAGTTGCGGAGCAAATCCGCGCCATGCAGGAATCGACCGGCGCCAGCGTCTCCGTGTTGCGTACGATCGGCGAACAGATCAAGGAACTCGAGACCACCGCCATCTCGATCGCCAGCGCGGTCGATCAGCAGTCGGTTGCAGGGCAGGATCTGGCCCGCAGCATCGACCTAGCCGCGCGCAGTTCGGACGAGGTGGCCGCGAATATCGATCAGGTTCGCGAGACTTCGCTCGCAACTGGCACAGCGGCCAGCCAGGTGCTTGGATCCGCGACCGAACTCGAAGTCCAGGCACGCAACCTGCGCGAGCAGGTCGACGGTTTCCTGACCAAGGTCAGAGCCGGCTGAAAAAACCGGTCGCGAGCAATGATAGAAGGGGGGCGCCACATTAAGCGCCGCCTCCCCTTCGTATTACTCCCACCAATAGGGGAGCCGGCGGCTGTCGCCGGTCTCGACCTCGTTCATCGTCCGGGCATCGTATAACCGGCCCCCGAGCATCACCCGTTCGATATCGTCCGAATTGCGGATGTCCTGCGAAGGATCGGCGCCGAGAATGACGAGATCGGCCAGTTTGCCGATCTCGAGGCTTCCAATATCGCGCTCCATGCCAAGCGATCGGGCCGATTCGATAGTGCCCGCGCGCAAAGCTTCGACCGGGGACATGCCCCCTCGTTCAAAACTCCACAGCTCCCAATGCGCGGCGATGCCCGACTGCTGGCCATGCGCTCCAATGGCGACTTCCACTCCGCGCTCGGCGAGCTTCTTCGCCTCGCGCGCCGAGTTGTCATCCACGTAGGCCCAGTCTGGCGCTTTGGTGCGTCGCGCGGTCTGGCTGAGCAGGATTCGCGGCGGCGTATGGACCAGCAAGGGATTGTCGAACACGTCCGTCGCCTGCCGCCAATAGGGGTCGGCGGCCAGGCCGCCATAGGTCACCACCAGCGTGGGCGTGTAATTGGTCTGGCTCTGTCCGAAGAACTGCAACACGTCTTCGTACATGACATCCACGGGGACATTGTGCTCGAGGGTCGAATTGCCGTCGGCGATGATGTTCATGTCCATCCCGAACAGCGAGCCCCCCTCGGCCACTACCAGCATGTTCTCCGCTGCCGCCGCTCGCGCAACCTGCTGGCGCTGCTCGCGCCGAGGCTGGTTGTAGTTCTTGATGCTGATCCCGCCCTGCGCCTTGATCCGGCGCACATGCGCGAGCGCATCCTCGTAACTGTCGACCCGCGCGTAGACGCCGGGCGCCTTGGCGCCATAGACGATTTCCCCGGTGGAGAAGGTGCGGGGCGCAAGGTGGAGCCCGGCGCGCTGGCGTTCCGCCGCGGCAAAGATATTGCTCGCCTGCGAGGATGGGTCGTGCACGGTGGTGACGCCCATCGCGAGATCCTGGACGGCCGACCAGTTCTGTTGTGGAACCAAATCGCCGGTGCCCTGCGGCCCGTGGGCGTGCGCATCGATCAGGCCCGGCATGATGGTCTTGCCGGCGGCATCGATGACCCTGGCGCCTGATGGTATCGCAACCGCTTCCGCCGGACCTATGGCAAGGATGCGATCGCCCCGGATGACGATCGTGCCGTTGGCAATAGCTCCCGATTCATCGCCCGTCATGGTGAGAAGGCGCGCGCCGGTTATCGCGATGGTGCCGGTGGGTTTGTCAGCCTGCACAGTGCGCGCAATCGAGATGCCCGTGGAAGGCGGCACGAACTTGGGATCGTCCTCACCGCGCGGCGCGGTCGGAAACATCGCCGCAGCCGTGGTGCGATACACGGTAGGGCCCATCGACCAGTAGAGAGTGGCCCCATTGTCGGCCCAGCCGATGTAATCCGCCCCTCCCTTGCTGGCCTTGACGACCGGCAGCGAACTGGCTTTCTCGCCAACCGTTACCGCCTGGCCACCGGGAAGCAGGGGCATGCCGAACACCTCGTAATTCTCCCGGAAGGCCAGGGTCCTCCCGTCGGGCGAAACCCGGAAATCATTCGCCAGCTCGCCTTGGGCATGGACACGCTTGGCTTCGCCGTTGAGATCGGTCGAGAGAAGCTGCAGCTTGCCGCCTTCGCGGCCCATCATGAAAATGCGGTCGTTCGAAGCGCCGAACTGCGGGGCGGAATTACCGCGCGAAACAAGCTCGGGCGTCCCTCCGGATGCGCTCACGCGATAGATGCCCTCATTCTCCGAATACTCAGGCGAGGTGAGATAACCTCCCGACCGTTTCTCGAACGCAATGTGGCGGCCGTCGGGCGAAAATTGCGGGACCGCATAATGCCCGGGTTGTTGTGTGACCGTGCGGGGATTGCGACCGCTGGCGTCGGTGACGACGATCTGGCCCAGCCCCGCATCGGTCCAACGAACGAAAGCAATGCTGCGCCCGTCTCGCGACCAGGCGGGCCACGCCTCGATCGCCTCGCGTTCATTGGTCAGCCTTTGCGGCGCGCCGCCGGCGGTATCCTGAACATAGAGCTTGCCCAAGCTCTCGAATACGACGCGCCGCCCATCGGGAGACAGCGTCGCGAACTTGGGCATCTTGGTTGTGAAGCTGTCGGGAGCGACCTCGATCACCGGATGCGGCGCATCGGCCACTCCACGCGAATCGTCGATGCGGAAGGGGATGACGCGCGCCTCGCCACCGTCAGCCGAAATGCGCCGCAGCTTCCCGCCCGCCCAGAACACGA
>JBBSMH010000002.1:0-28458 GCA_038233275.1 Sphingomonadales bacterium
CAAAAACCGTTTTCCTACAGGGCCTTCCTGTGTCTAATTCCCGCGCCTTGCTTTGTGATCGCGAGGTGCCCCATGGACCGCAAACCCATCTTCGATATGATCCGCCGCCTGCTCGGGCGCGGTTTCCGCCAATCCGAGGTCGAGGCGATCGACGATGCTATCGCCGACGCGCTTGAACCAGGGGCAGGAAAATTTCTTCAGGACAGTGTAACAACCGGTCCATGTCTTGCTGCCGGGCGCCTTGAAATCGGCCCCCAGGGCGTCGCGCTGATCAAGCGGTTCGAAGGCTGCGCGCGGATGCGGACCGACGGAATGGTCGAAGCCTATCCCGATCCCGCTACCGGTGGAAAGCCTTGGACCATCGGCTGGGGCGCGACACGCGGGTTCGACGGCGAGAGGATCGCGCCGGGCACCCTCTGGTCGATGGGCCAATGCGACCGCAAGCTGGAGCGCGACCTGCAAACCTATGCCGTCGAGGTCGAACGCGCGCTGGGCGGCGCGCCCACCACTCAATCCCAGTTCGATGCGCTGGTCAGCTTCCACTACAATACGGGCGCAATCGAGCGTGCCACGCTCACGAAAAGGCATGGCGAGGGCGATTTCGAGGGCGCGGCGAGGGAATTCGCCCGCTGGAACCGTGCCGGGGGCCGCGTGCTGAAGGGATTGGTTCGGCGGCGCGCGGCAGAGGCGCGGCTCTACCGCGCGGAGGCCTGAACGCCAACTTTACCGTGCGTTTGCGCCGGAACCGTCCGGGCCGGTCCCCGTTGCCTCGCCACAAGGAGCAGTAAAATGAAATATCTCAGCTTGAGCGTGGCGGCGCTGGCATTGACCGCAGCAGGCGGTCTTTCCGCCCAGGGCAATGGCAATGGGAAAGGCAACGGTCCGGACAAGGAGCGCGGCGGGCCCGCGCAGGCCCATGAGGCCGAGCGCGGCAACGACAAGGCTCGCGCAAATGGCAAGGCGAACCGAGACGATAGCCGCGGCGACAATCGTCAAGTACAGCGGGCAAACAACGGATCCGGCAAGTCCAACGCCAACCGAGGAAGCGGCAATGCCAAGGCCGAGCGCGGCAACAGCGATGTCAATCGCGGCAATGGCAACGTGCGGGTTGACCGTCGCGTCGAGCGGCGGGTCGAACGAGATGTCGACCGCCGGGGCAACCGGCTCGATGACCGGGTGATCTATCGCGATCGCGGCGATGGTGTGCGCATACTCGCCGGCGATTATCCGCGCCGGCTGGTCGAAGGGTGCCCTCCGGGTCTTGCGAAGAAAAACCCTCCCTGCGTGCCTCCGGGCCAGGCGAAGCAGCGCGACGACTTCTTTGGCACCAGCTATCGCCCGTCGCTCTTCGGTCTTTCGGGTTACGGCGATGGCCGCTATTACTACGACGACGGCTATCTGATGCGCCTTGGCGACGGCGGGCGGATCGGCGGCTACATCCCCCTGTTGGGCGGTGCGTTGTCGATCGGCAATCCCTGGCCCTCCAACTACAATAGCTACTCGGTTCCGGACTATTACGCCGATTATTACAACCTCGGTGACCGGAACCGTTACCGCTACGCGGACAACGTGCTCTATCGCGTCGATCCGGAAACCTCGGTGATCCAGTCGATCGCGGCGTTGCTGACAGGCGATGAATTCGCGATCGGACAACCTGCGCCCTCGGGTTACCAGGTCTACAATGTGCCCTACAGCTCCCGCGATCGCTATTACGACACGCCCGATGCGCACTACCGCTATTCGGACGGGTACGTGTATCGCATCGATCCCGAAACGCAGCTGGTCGCAGCCGCAATCGACCTGCTGGTCTGACCCGGAGATGATCATGAGAAATGCGATATCGCGCAGCCTCGCCGCTGCGCTGCTGGTGGCTGGTTCCGGCCTCGCCGGGTGCAAGGTCGCCGAAGAAGATGAGGTTGCGACCGAGACCGAGCAGGCGGGTTCGAAAACCGTGGCGGCGGCCCTGGCCGAAGACGACAATCTCGGCGCTGCACGGGACGCGCTTGAGCAGGCCGGACTGCTCACCCTGCTCGACGGGGTCGGCTCCTATACCCTGCTTGCCCCCAACGATACCGCATTCGAAGGCCTCGGCCCGCGTTCCGGGAAATTGATGCAGGAGGATCAGCGACCGGTGCTGGTAGCGGTGTTGCGCGAGCATATCCTGCCCGGCCACGTCACCACAGCGGCCATCGCGGAGGCGATCGAGCAACAGGGCAACAGCGTCAAGATGACGACAGTCGGCGGCGGCCAGGTAAGCTTTGCGCGGGAGGGCGAGCGGATTACCGCCACCGGCCCTTCGGGCAACACCGTCAACCTCGTCGGTGAGGGTGCCAGCGCGGGGAATGGTGCACTGCTGACGCTCGACGGTGTACTGATGCCAGCAGCATCGGCTGAACGCTCCGCCGATCAGTAATCGCGGCTGACTTCGGCGACGATGCTTTCGCGCCCGATGGTGGATACGGCCGCGAGGATCGAAAGCCAGGACGTGATGCGAAACTCGACCTCGGTCGCGCTGTAACCGCGCCCGTCGGTGATGATCTCCACGTAAAAGCGGCGCCCGAAGTTCTTGCCCAGCGCGATACCGGTTCCGCGGTCGAGGGCCGGATCGGCGCCGACGATTCGCAAGCGATCGAGTCCGATGGCGGTGCGCAGCTGGTTGATCGGGTCCATCCCGCCGCCCCCGCGCAGACTCGCCACCGCCGCACCCAATTGCAGGGCATCGGTGGCCGAAAGACTGGTGATCGAGCCCCCGAACAGCAGGCGTGCAAGGATCTCCTCCTCCGGCATCGCGGGATCGGATGTGAAGCTGATTTCGGGCTGCTGAGCGCTGCCGCCTACTCTCACCTCGACCTCCAGCCGGTTCTGTTCGGCTTCGGCGCGGATATCGAGTTGCGGATCGATCGGTGCATTGGCGTTGAAATCGATCACGCCGCGAGTGAGCTCGAAGCGCGTCCCGGCGAAGGTGTAATCGCCCCTCACCACGCGTGCTTCGCCCCCGATGCGCGGATCGTCCGTCGTCCCGCGGATAATAATGTCGGCTCCCCATTCGCTGTCGAGTCCCATGCCGTCGACATCGATACGGCTGGCCCCCCTGGCATCGATGAGATAGCGCCAGGGGCGCCCGGCGGCGGCGCGGGGGACCGTATCGGCGGGCAGATTGATCTCGCGCGTGCTGATCTGCGGCAAGCGCATGTCTTCGGCTGCCGATGCCAGCCGCCAGCTCGCCCGATCTATCCGCACCCGTCCAGCTATCGTTCCGCCAAGTCCGTTGGAGACTATCCGCAAGGGTCCGGTGACCGTCGCCGAAAGCCCGCGCGAATCGAGCAGGCGCGCATTGCTCGCCGCCATGCGCAGGTCCAGTGTGGGACCGCGAACTTCGGTAGAGCGGCCCTGCACCGTCTCACCCAGCCCCTCCAGATCGACGATCCCGCTGCCCGAGACGCTTCCCCCATTGGGGGTGCTGCCGGAGAAGCTAGTGAGTTGCAGACGCGAGCCGGCGAAGCGCCCCCGCGCCCGCACATTGCGGATGTCGGTGCCTGAGAGCGAGCTGCGGATGCGTAAATTGTCGCTCTGCATTGTCCCCCGCACGCGCGGCTGCGCCAACGAGCCGGTGGCATTGGCAGCGATGGCGACCGGTCCGGTGAGATCGAAGGCGTCGATCTTGGCGAGCCGCCACAGGCTCTCCGCGGCCCCCTGGTAGCGTAGCTGGGCATTGAGATTGCCGGCACGAAGGCGGCCCCACAGCGTGCCAGATTGAGGCAGGCCGGTGATCACCGCCTGCAGCCGTCCGCGCCGAATATCCTGGTTTTGCAGCCGGGCGCGCGCCTCCAGCCGATCCCCCGTCAGCCGGGCCACGAGCGCCACATCCATCGGCCGCGAGGAAAGCACGAGTCCCGAGCGCGTCAGATCGTCAACCATGACCCGGGCGGTGCCGCGCGGCAGCCCGCCCGCCCCCGTCGCATATTCGATGGTACCCGAGATCGTGCCTCCCAGCCCGAGATCCGCCACTGCGACATCGGTCAGCGAAAGCGGCATCTTCGACAGTTTGAGATCGAGTTGAGTGCTCTCGCCCCCGAACTCGCCCGAAGCGATCAAACCGCCGTCGCCGAAGTTGAGTTGCGACGGCCGCAACTGCCAACCCCCGCCATCGAGCCGGGTCAGCACCGCGCGCCGCGGCATGGAAATGGGGCGTCCGGCAAATTCGCCGCGCGCCGCGAGCGTAACCTGCTGGGGCGCAATCCCGGCGTTGAGGTCGAGCCGGAAGCTCCCGCCGCGCCTTCCGGCGATCGAAGCATCGATCTTGCCCCTGCCGTTGCGCAGCTGCCCCTGCGCGGCGAAGCGGCCGATGAAGAGCGTGCCGTAGCTCAGCCCCTGCCCTCGCGCGGTTCCGCTGAAGGTCGAATTGCCCTCGGCGATTAGCCCTCGGGCATCGATCGTTGCGCGGTTTATGCGGATCGGAGTCGCCCCGCCAAAAATGGCATTGCGCGCCACCACATCGATGTCGAGCCCCTGCCCGCCCCCGCGCGGGGCGAGAGCGATGGTCCCGTTCATTCCGCCCCCCGAAAGCGCAAGATTGCCAGCCACGCCGCCATCGAGCAGCGTCAAATCGCCGCGCACCGTGGTGTCGGTGATAGTCATACGTTCGACTCCGATGCGCGTCGGGCCACCGGCAGGAGAGACCAGTCCGAGGACCCCATCGAACGGCCCAAGCATTGAGCCGCCCTGGGTCTCGATCCGGAAGCCCTCTTCGGTGGGAGAAATGGCGACCCGGACATCGCTGAGTCCCGCAGCGGGCAGCGGATTGGCGAATACGAGCACGGCTTCCGGACCTGCGCCGGTGATCGCGCCCTCGACCGTGAAGGGCCCGTAATCGACGTGCGTGCCGCGGCCAGCAAGCGTCGTGCGGCCCTGGCTGACCCTCCCGTTCAGCGCCATTTGCAGCTTCTGCGAAGCGACCCGCAGGTTATTGAAGTCGAGCGGTCGCGAGGCGCCGATACGAATCCCGCCGCGCACCCGGATCGGATCGCCGGCAAGATTCGCGAGTGTTGCATTGCTGACGGGAGTGATGCGGGCGTCGATGTCGGCGCGCACATCGTAGCCGACTGCGCCGCCCAGCGAGGCGTCGATTCGCGCCGAGCCCGATGCGCGGCCGACGTTGTCGAGCATCAGCCCGCTGGCGCGAACATCGCCGGTGACTCCGTAAATCGACCGTGCCAGATCGCCGCGGAGCATCAGATCGGCGCTGGTGTTGGGGAACGAGATCTTCAGATCGTCCGACATCAACCGGTCGCCGGAGAGCACCAGCGTACCACCGACACGCCCCCGCAACAGACGCGGATCGAGCATCTCATTACCCGTTGCCACACGCTCGACCGTGGCCCGAAGAGGGATGGTCCAGCGCGTCCCATCGTATGTCGCGGTTCCCGACTGTTCGAGCCCGGCCAGGACCGTCTCGCCGGACACCAGCCGTCCGACCGCGAGATCGTGAACGATGGTAAGATCGTCCATCGGACCGTCCAGCGTCCCCGCAATCCGCGCATTTTCGAGCCGGAGGTTGTCGCCCAGAAGAGTGGGATCGGTGACCCGCGCCTCGACGGCGAGATCCTCGACCAGATTGTTCGCCAGATCAACCAGCCCCTCGGCCCGGGCGGTGAAGCCCGATGCGCGGATGCCGAACCGCCCGTCGATGGCGCGATCGTCGATCCGCGCGCGCGCGCCGAGCGAAACGGTGTCGCCAAGCAGGTTGGCAAGCGTCCCTTCGAGCGCGGCTCCCGGATAAACCTGCCCCAGTACGCCGAAAACGCCCGAGCGATTGCTGAGCTTGAGCGCCGCGAACCGCTCATCGTCTCGGCGCAGGACCAAGGCACCGTCCCATCTGCTCCAGCTTCCGTCGCCGACAATGCGCGCGCGGTAGCCCGCCTCAGCGCCGACCATGCGCGCGATCACGCCGCCGGGCTGCGAGCGATAGTCGAGCGCGAGGTCGAACCGATCGGCGTCGGGTTCCGCATCGACCAGGATATCGAAGCGATCGTTTTTGCCGAGGTCTCCCTCGGCATCGAACAGCAGCCGCCGGTCCTCCACCAGCACACTGGCCGTCAGATTGGCAGTCTCCGCGCGATCGCCGACCACACCTTCGGCCAGCGTCAGAGTGTCGATCTCGAGCCGATCGATGGCGATGTCGAAGCCGGGCAGGATCGGCCTGTCCTCCTCGCTTGGCAAGAATTCGGGAATGCGCATCAGCGTTGCGCGGCGGGCGATAAAATAATCTATGTCCAGCCGGTTGCGCAGCCAGGCGCCGGGGTTCCAGTCGACCTCGGCGCGCGGAATGGTCATGAACGGGCCTTGCGGGTCGGACAGCACCACATCGTGGAGCACCGCCTTGCCATAGAGATTGCCCTCGATCCGCCCGATCTTGATATTGAGGCCGTTGGGCAGCGTGGTCTCGGCAATACGGTTGGCAAGAAAGCGCTCGCCGATCGGCGTGTTGAGCAGCACCACCGCTCCTACGACCAGCAGAACCGCCGCGCCGACGATGCCCAGGAACCACTTGCCTGCCCGCTTGCGCCGCGTCCACGGTTTGCGTAGTGTCGCTCCGCCGTCTTCGATCGCGACCTCGTCCGCCATCAGAACGCCTGCCCCAGCGAGACGTATACGGCGACGAAACTGTCGTCCGGACCCGGTGTGAGCGGAACGGCAACGTCGAGGCGCAAGGGGCCGAAACCGGTATGATACCGCACTCCGACGCCGGCCCCGATCTTGATCTCATCGAAATCGGGGGTGACAGAGGGGCTTACCGACCCGGCATCGACGAATGGCACCACCGAGACCGCACCGTCGAGCAGCCCGGTGCGAATCCGCGCCTCGGCCCCAAGTTCGACCAGGCTGCGCCCGCCACTCGGGTCGCCCAACATGTCCTGTGGGCCGATTTCACGGAAACCATAGCCGCGCACCGACCCGCCACCCCCGGCATAGAATCGCCGGGACGGGGCGATGGACTGCAACGGCGCGCCGGGTATGGAGCCCAAAGCCACGCGGCCCGCCAGTACGACCTTTTCTGAAACCTGCTGGTAGTAGCTCGCATCGACGCGGCTGCGCAGGTAGAAGCTTTCCATCCCGTTGTTGCGCGAGGCTTCGGGCGAGAGCCGTGCCGCGATACGGAACCCTTCGGTGGGATCGAGCAGGTCGTCCGAAGTGTCCAACTGAATGAATCCGGGGATCGCGGCGACGAAAAATGTCTCGCGTGGCGGGACGATGTCGTTGACCACCGGCGGCCGTTCGCCCGTCGCGACGAGTTCGAGGCCGATCGACCAGCTGACCGGCTTCTGGAACAGCAGGGTGGAGAGGCGTTCATATGTCGCGACCAGCGCCGCCGTGCGCGCTTCGAAGGCTGGGCTGTCGATGGTGCTGGCATAGGCATCGATGTTGAGGATGCGGTCGCGCCCACGGAAATTGCTCTTGCGGAAGCTGATCCCGGCCAGCTGCTCCTGCGTGCCCGCGATTCCCCGGATTTTGATCGCGCCCTCGGGAGGGAAGAAATTGCGGTGCTCCCAGCTCGCCTGAACGCGAAAGCCTTCCTCCGAACCATAGCCGATTGCGCCCGCGATGGTCCGCACGTCAGCACGCTGCAGGCTGACGTCCATCGCCACCACGCCCGGGTCGTCGCCTTCGGGAGGTTCCACCTCGCGCGGGGTGATCGTCACCGAGGACACCAGCCCGGTTGCGGTCACCGCGCGGCGCAGATCCATCTCCAGGGTGCGCCGGTAGACATCGCCCGGATCGAAGCGCGCGATGGTCGCCAGATGCCTGCCCGAAAGAAACTCCTCCTCATTGCTGGTGATCGCGCCGAAAACATATTTGCCGTTGGGCTGCACCGGCATGGTCAGGTCGCCCTCCCGCCGCTCGTGATCGATCAGCAATTGGGGATCGTCGATTACCGCGAAGGGATATCCGGTTTCCCCCAGGGTGACGTCGAGGTCCGCCCTTTCGGAAACGATCTCGTCGCTCTGGAGAAAATCGCCCGTTTGGATTTCAAACGCCGCGCGCAAAGCCTCTGCATCGGGCGCGGTGGACAATTGGCCGAGATCGATCGCGCCATAGCGATAGCGTTCGTTGGGAATGATGTCGAAGCGAACGTTGGGACGCGGGTCGGCCTGGTCCTCGCCAACTTGGCGCGTGCCGATAGTCCGGATCACCCGGCCATCGTAAAACCCATATACTCGCAGCAGCTCGTTGAGCCGCTTCTCGTCCTCGCGCGCACGAGCGGCCAGTTGGGCGATGTTGTCGTCGTCGGTGTCGAGTTCGCGTATCGTGGAAAGCCCGGTAAAGCGTTCGATGAAATCGGCGCGCTCGGTGAAGGGGGGCTCTTGCTGCGGGAAGCCGAGCGTGAGATCGCTGGAGATCTGCTCGGTTTCCGCCTGGGTGAAGGCCACGGTCGGCCCCGCCAGTCCGAGGTCGGCAAATTCGATGTCCTCCTCGGGGGCGAGAGGCTCGAGTTCTGGCAGCGCGAGATCGTCCGGCGCCTCGAGGGTGAGACCCGGCAAGTCATCCAGCGGAGCTTCGGGATCGAGCGGAGCGATCTCCGGTTCGGCTCCGACATCGGTCCCCTGTTGCGCCCAGGCTTCAGGGTTCTCCACCGCGCTGTCGGGGATCAGTTCCTCGAGCTTGGGCGGCGCCTGAGCGTCCTGGGCGGCCAGCGGTGCTGCGAGGAGCGCAAGCGCGCTCGCCAGGGCCGTCAGCGATGCGACAATCGGCCTATTCGGCGAAGCGGTAATCCGCAGGCCTGCCATCCTTGCTGGGGCGATCTTCGGCCACGCGCTCGCCTCGCGGAGCGGTGGCCGCGGCGATGAGCCGGCTGTGCTCGGCTTCGGGAATGCGCTCCCATCCCGCCCGTGTAAGGCGTTCGAGCGGTCGGAAGCGGACCTTATATTGCATGCGGTCGGCGCCATCGACCCAATATCCGAGATAGACAAAGGGCAATCCCCGCTCGGCCGCGCGGCGGATATTGTCGAGGATGATGTAGTTCCCAAGTCCCGTCCGTGCCTCATGCTCCGGGTCGTAGAAGCTGTAGATCATCGACAGCCCGTCACCCTGGAAGTCCGTGAGGCAAGCACCGACAAGGCGACCCTGCTGCGACCCGACACCCGGCTCCCGATATTCGATCACATAACTGGATACGGGCGAGTGTTCCACCATATCTGCAAAATCGCTGTCTTCCATGTGCGTCATCCCGCCGCCGGGGTGGCGAACCGCGAGATAGCGCTGGAGCAGGTCGAACTGTTCGGCGGTCGCCCAGGGTCGGCATTCGGTCGTCACCAGATCGGAATTGCGCTTGAGTAGGCGCCTCTGCGTCGAAGAGGGTGCGAACTCCTCTGCTACCACCCGGACGGAGATGCATGCCTGGCAATCGAGGCAGCTGGGCCGATAGGCCACCGTCTGGCTGCGGCGGAATCCGATCCGCCCGAGCGCCTCGTTGAGTTCATCCGCATTCTCCCCGCGCAATTCGGTGAACACTTTGCGCTCGCTCTTGCCGGCCAGATAGGGGCACGGCGCGGGCGCGGTGACGAAGAATCGGGGGAAGCGGATCGGGGCCGTCACGGCGTTGCGTTTTCCTCTCTCTCGAAGAATCGGCACTTCGAGCCTGTCAACGCGAATTTATGCATGTTTGGCCCGCGCGTTAAAAGGTTCTTAACCAAGAATCGCATCGGCGGACAAGCCGCACGGCTTACGCGTGGGGCGTTTCGTCGAGCTTTATCTGCTCGATGTCGTATCCTTTCTCGCGTAGCGCTGCAGTCAGCGCGGCGATCTGCTCGCTGCCGCGCGCTTCGCACTCGATGTCCGTATAAAGCCCCTTGGCGGGCAGCGTTGTGAAGACCCGCTGGTGGTAGATCTCGATGATGTTGACGTTGTGCGCGTGGAATTCGCGCATCACCTTGTAGAGAGCGCCGGGGCGGTCCTGCAGCGAGATACGCAGCCGCGCGATCCGCCCGCTGCGTGCAAGGTCGCGCAACAGCACGTTGGCAAGCAACCGCGTATCGATATTTCCCCCGCACAACACCAGCCCCACCGACTTGCCGGCGAATTTCTCAGGGTTCGCAAGGACGGCGGCAAGTCCGGCAGCCCCGGCTCCTTCGACCACGGTCTTTTCAATCTGCAGCAGCAGGGCGACCGCGTGTTCCAGCGCCGCTTCCTCGACCAGCAGAATGTCATCGACCAATTCCGCGATAATCGGTGCGGTGAAGTCTCCTGGCGACTTGACGGCAATGCCCTCTGCCAGCGTATCGCCGCCGCAGGGAAGGTCCTCCCCCGTCAGCCGGGAATACATCGACGGGAAAAGTTTCGCCTGCACCCCGACCATTTCGATTTCCGACCGCAAGGCTTTGGCAACCGTGGCCATTCCGCTCATCAGCCCACCGCCGCCGATCGGCACCACGAGACAATCGAAATCGGCTTTCTGCTCGAGCATTTCGAGCGCGACCGTCCCCTGCCCCGCCGCGACATGCGGATCGTCGAAAGGATGGACAAAGGTCAGCCCGCGCTCCTGCTCCAGCTTGCGGGCATGGGCATAGGCTTCATCGAACGTCTCGCCGAACAGCTCGACCTTGCCCCCCACGCTTTCGGTCTGCATCACTTTGACCGTCGGTGTCGAACGCGGCATCACGATGGTCACCGGCACGCCAAGCCGGGTGCCGTGGTATGACAACCCTTGGCTGTGATTGCCCGCCGAGGCGGCAATAACCCCCTTTTCCCGCTTGCTTTGGTCCAGCAGGAGAAGCGCGTTGAGCGCGCCGCGCTCCTTGAAGGCCGCGGTGAACTGCAGATTTTCGAACTTGAGCCAGATTTCCGCGCCCGAAATTTGCGACAGGGTTTGGGAATGCAGCATTGGCGTGCGGACGATCTGCCCGGCGATGCGCCGGGCTGCCGCCCTCACATCGTCGAGGGTCAGTTGCTCGCCGGGGTTTCCGGAACTCTCCACTGCGCGATACTTGGTCATGGCCGCGCCCTAGGACCCCCGCCTATCCAGCGCAATCTTCGAAAGCCTTTGCGAGCGCTTGGCTTTGGCTTAGGGCCTGACCTCATGAAACGCATTCTCCAATCTGCCGCCCTGTCATTGATGGCGCTCACCGCCTCTCCCGCCATCGCCGATCAGCTGGTCGAAAATGTCGAAGGCATCCGCATCGACGAGCAAGGCAGGATCGACCGCTTCAACGCATTGTGGATCGACGACGATGGCAAGATCGTCGCCGTTCTGGACCGAGGCGACGCGCGCCCGCGCGACATCGATTATCAGCTCGACGGCAAGGGCCGCGTGCTGATGCCCGGCTTGATCGACGCGCATGTCCATGTGATGGGGATCGGCTTTGGCGCGCTGACGCTCGATCTGTCGGATACAAGCAGTCTGCAGGAGGCGCTGGACAAGATCACTCGGTTCGCGGCCGAAAACCCAGCGCGCCCGTGGATTCTCGGGCGCGGCTGGAACCAGGAGAAATGGGGTCTCGGTCGGTTCCCTACCGCCGCCGAGCTCGATACGGTGGTGTCCGACCGGCCGGTCTATCTGACGCGGGTGGACGGTCACGCAGGCTGGGCTAACAGCCTTGCGATGCAGGCCGCCGGGATCACCGCAGCGACCAAATCGCCATCGGGCGGGCGGATCGAAAAACTTTCGGGTTCGCGTGAACCAGCGGGGGTCTTCGTGGACGCCGCCGAGCAATTGGTGGTCGCTGCGATTCCGGCGCCGCGCCCGGTCGAACGCGACCTAGCGCTGGAGGAGGCTCAGAAACGGCTGCACTCTTTCGGAATAACCGCAGTGGCCGACATGGGCACCACGATCGAAGACTGGCAGGCCTATCGCCGGGCGGGCGACATGGGCCGGCTGTCTTTGCGCATCATGAGCTACGCGGCCGGCGCCGATGCGATGGAGCTGATCGCCGGAGCGCGGCCGACGCCATGGCTCTATGACGACCGGCTTCGGATGGGAGGTGTGAAACTCTACCTCGACGGCGCGCTGGGGAGCCGCGGGGCGTGGCTCAAACAACCCTATGCCGACGATCCGGGCAATACCGGATTGCCGCTGATGGCGCCGGCGCAATTGCGCAACGTGCTCGTTCGCGTAGCGCAGGGGCAGTTCCAGCCGGCCGTCCACGCCATCGGCACTGCCGCCAATGCCGAGGCGCTCAATGCCATCCACGAAATCGCGGAAAACTTCCCCGGCGACCGGCGCTGGCGCATCGAACATGCCCAGATTGTCGATCCGGCGGACATCCCCCTTTTCGCAGAACATGACATTATCGCCTCGATGCAGCCGGTTCACCAGACCTCCGACCGAAACATGGCGGAGGCGCGGCTGGGTGCGGAACGCCTTGGCGGGGCATATGCATGGGCGGCCATAGCGGCCACCGGTGCGAGGCTCGCCTTCGGATCGGACGCTCCGGTCGAATCGCCCGACCCCTTTGCGGGAATGGCCACGGCATTCACCCGAATGGACGCCACGGGAGAGCCTTTCGGCGGCTGGTTACCCGAACAGCGCGTCAGTCGCGAACAGGCATTGGCCGGGTTCACATCCGATGCCGCCTATGCGGGGTTCGCGGAAGGCCGGTTCGGGCGCCTCGTTGCAGGCGAACGGGCCGACTTCATCTTCGTCGATCGGGACGTGATGATGGCCAAGCCCGAGGAACTGCGCGAGACCAAGGTGCTCGAAACCTGGTCCGGAGGGGTCAAAGTCTACGACTCGGAGGCGAAATGATCCTTTCGTCCCGCAAATGCCCCAAGCCAACTTTTGTGGTGGCGAAACCGGAACTTTAACCTCGTGGTAAGCATTTCACCCATAGATCGGCGCGTTCCGGTCGTCTGCGCCCGCGTTCCGAGCGACAGGTATAAGAAATTAAAAAGGTTTTTTGGAGGCACGGGTCTCCGTATAAAAGGGATTAGGATGCTTAGCAAAATCGCAACCGCCACCGCTGCCATGGCCCTTGTCGCCGCCCCTGTTGCGGCACAGGTTGACACCAGCCGCGCGGCCGCGCCCGTCGAGGGTGCTAGCGAACTCGAGGGCCAGGCGACATTGTTCTGGGTTCTTGGTATCGCTGCGATCGTCGCTGCCGTCATCCTGCTTTCTGAGGACGACGACGATCCGGTCAGCCCGTGAATTGAAAAAGGTAAGGAAATTGGTCGATTTTTTGGTTGCACGTCGGGGATAGCTCGCTTATCAGCGATGTTGCACGAGACACGAAAAGCTCTCGAAGGAGATAAATAATGAAATTCCGTACTCTCGCCGCCGCTCCTGCAGCCGCTTCGCTGGCCGTGGCTCCGGCCGTTGCTGCCGAACGTACCGCCGCCCCGATCGAAGGCGAATCGGAAATGGGCCGCGGATCGGACCGCGACCGCGGATCGGGCGTCATCGTTGGCATTCTGGCGCTGGCCGCCATCATCGCCGCGATCATCATTGCCTTTGACGATGGCGACGACGATCCCGGAAGCCCGTTAAGCCCGTAAGGCTCGGGGCAATCCGAAATTTTTAAAGCGGGGCTTCGGCCCCGCTTTTTTTGCGTCCGAAGTCGGGGGCACTGCCTGAATTTTGCAAAGAGGCTCAGTCTATAGCGGCTGCCGCTTCATCCCCGTCGGCGGAGCTCGGCTGGCTGCGCCGCATCAGCAGCAGAGACGCTTCAAACAGCAGTAGCAACGGGATCGCCAACAGCAGCTGCGAACCGGGATCCGGAGGGGTGACGACGGCCGCGAGCGCGATGACCCCGACGACAACATAGCGCCGCGCCCCTGCCAGCTGCTCGCGCGTGACGATTCCCGCGCGGTTCAGCAGCAGCAGCAGGACCGGCAGCAGGAAACTGATGCCGAAAGCGAGAATGAACTGCATCACCAGCCCCAAATATTCATTGGCTGTGGGCAGAGCCTGGATTTCCAACCCGCCAGCCTCGCCCTCGAAACCGAGAAACCAGCGGAAGGCAGTCGGCATCACGACGTAGTAGGCCAGCGCCGCCCCTGCGATGAACAACACCGGAGTGGCGATAAGAAAAGGAAAAAACGCGCGCTTTTCCTTCGCGTAGAGACCTGGCGCGACGAAGGCCCAAAGCTGGTTCGCGATGACGGGAAAGCTGAGACAGAAACCGGCGAACAGCGCCACCTTCAGTTCGACGAAGAACACTTCGTAGAGCTTGGTGAAGATCAGCTGCCCCTCTCCCGTTGGAAACGCGGATTTGAGGGGCTGGATGAGAAAGCCCAGGATCGGGTCGGCGAAATAGAGGCACACCCCGAAAGCGACGAGCAGCGCCAGCACGGAACGCACCAGCCGCGTGCGCAATTCGATAAGGTGGTCAAGCAGCGGTGCCTGACGTTCGTCGATATCCTTGATGGCTGGCATCAGACGTCGTCGCCCTTGCCCTCGGGCGTTTCGGGATGGTCCCGAGTGCTGCGCGGCTTACCTGGCTTGGCCCGCTCGATGGCGGCCTCCGCCCGGACCGAGGCATTATCGGGAGACGGGGGCGGGCCATCGAGCGGTTCCATCTGCGCTTCGGGCAACAGGTTTTGAGGCGCACCCCCATCCCCGTCTGCTTCGGGATGTTCGGCCATGATTCGCGCGTTCCGAGCCTTCCACTCGCTCTCGGCCTCTTCCATTTCGGCCTCGCGGATCATCGCGTCCATTCCGCTGCGGAAATGGGAGGACATCCGGCGGATCTTGCCGATCCAGCGTCCGGCATGCCGCAAGGCGCGCGGCATTTCCTTTGGTCCGATGACCAGAATCGCCACCACGACGATGAGGAGCAGTTCAGCCGCGCCGATATCGAACATGGGCGCGCGCCTTCTGTATTTCAGGTGTTGGAATTGGTACGATCGGCGGGTTGGGGGTCGGCGGCAGCCCGGTCGGCAGGCTTGGCTTCATGCGACGGGCCTTCGATGCGCGGAGCCGGCCTCCCCTCGATGCCGTCCTCTTCCGCCATGCCCTTCTTGAAGCTTTTGATCCCCTTGCCGAAATCTCCCATCATTTCCGAAATCCTACCCCGCCCGAACAGGACCAGGATGACGAGGGCGATGATAATGAGCTGCCAGGGGCCGAGCGACATGGGAGAGACCTTTGCGTTGTTAGTGCGCCGATATAGGGGTGCGGGCGGCAAAGCGCCAGTCAGGATGCGGTCTCGTCCTCTTCGGCATCCGCTGCGTCGATTTCGCTGCCGTCTTGTTCTTCCGCGTCATCTGCGTGCCCCGTCAACGAATCGAGTGCATCGTCGATCGGATCGAGCAGGCCGGTAGCGCGAAGTTCGGCAATTCCGGGCAAATCCTTGCGCGAGGAAAGGCCGAAATGGTCGAGGAATTCGGGCGTCGTCGCATAGATCGTCGGGCGTCCGGGAGCCTCGCGGCGTCCGGCGATCTCCACCCACCCTGCCTCCATCAGAACATCGAGCGTGCCGCCCGAAGTTTGCACGCCGCGGATCGATTCGATTTCGGCGCGGCTGACGGGCTCGTGATAGGCGATGATCGCGAGGACTTCGGTTGCCGCGCGGCTGAGACGGCGCACCTGCTCGCGCTCGCGGCGCAGCAGATGTGCCAGATCGGGGGCAGTTTCGAAGTGCCAGCGCTTGCCGCGCTCGACCAGGGCGATGCCGCGCCCGGAATAATGCTCGCACAGCGTCTCGAGCGCTTCGCGCACCTCGCCCACCGGCGCATCCGCCAGGAAGCCCGACAGCGCTTCGGGGGTCATCGGCTCTTCCGAGGCGAACAGCGTCGCCTCGACCGCGCGGAGCATTGCGCTTGTTTCGCCCGTCATCGCGCTCGCCGTACCCTCATCGGCCCGAAGGCTTCCTCCTGGGCTATCTCGGCTCGGCCGAGCCGGGCCAGTTCGAGCGCCGCCACGAAACTCGACGCCAGCGCCGAGCGACGCAGACGCGGGTCGGCATGGTCGGGGAGAAACTCCGCCAGTTCCATCCAGTCGAACGTGACGCCGAGCATCGCCGAAACCCGTTCGATGGCGCTTTCGACCGTCATCACCGGCCGCTCGCGCACCATATGGATAGCCGGCACGCTGCGCGCCTTGACCTGCCCATAGGCCTCGATCAGCGCAAACTGGTCGCACTGCCAACGGGTCTTTCGGTCGATCCGCAAGCCCTCGGTCGCTGCACGCAGAAACATGTCTCGCCCGAGGCGGTCACGTCCCATGAGCCGGGCCGCCGCCTCGCGCATGGCGCCAAGCCGCTGCAAGCGGAGCTGAAGCCTGAGCGCGAGTTTTTCCGCCGAAGGCTCGTCCTGCTCCTCCTTGGGCAACAACAGGGAGGATTTGAGATAGGCCAGCCAAGCCGCCATCACGAGATAATCGGCAGCGAGTTCCAGCCGCAGCGCTTCCGCCCGCTCGATATAGCCGAGATATTGGTCGACCAGCGCCAAGATCGAGATCGCGCGCAGATCGACCTTCTGTCGCCGTGCAAGGTCGAGCAGCAGGTCGAGAGGCCCTTCCCAGCCGTCAAGCTCGAGATAGAGCGCATCCCCGTTCTCGGAAGGATCTGCCGCGATCCCCTCCCAGCTCTCGGCATCATCGATGTCGGCCGCGGCGCACGTGCTTTCGGCGAGGAGAAAACCGTCTTCGATCACGCCGCCCTCTCGGTAATCGCCAGCAAGGCATCGCGCTTGGCGAGCAATTCGGCGGTTTCCACCCCTTCGGCCGCATCGCCCATCGCCCGGTGAACGCGCTCAAGCCGCGCGGCAGTGGCAGCGGACATGGTTGGCAGGCGATCGGCGATGCCGATCATGTCGTCCATCTTCGCCCAGCAATTCAGCGCGACATCGCAGCCGGCCGCGAGCGCATTGCTGGAGCGCTCGGGAATCGAGCCTTCGAGAGCCTGCATGTCGATATCATCAGTCAGCAACAGACCCTCGAAGCCGATCTTGCCGCGAATGATCTCGCCGATGACGGTCCGCGAAAGGGTGGCTGGGTTGTCCGCATCCCAGGCGCTGTAAACGATATGTGCGCTCATGCCGAGCGGATGGCCGGCAAGCGTGCGAAAGGGCTCGATATCTACCTCGAGTTCTTCTTCGCTCGCCTCGACGCGGGGCAGTTCCTTGTGGCTGTCCACCGTCGCACGTCCGTGACCGGGCATATGCTTGAGGCAACCGACGACACCGGCCCGCGCCATCCCGTCGAGAATGGCGCGACCCAGCGCGGCGACCTGCATGGGCTCGCTCCCCAGCGCCCGGTCGCCGATTACGCTGTCGGTCTCGGGTCGGCGGACGTCGAAGGGCGCATGGAAATCGACGCTGATCCCGGCCTGGGCCAGGTCGCGAGCCATCGCCTCGGCATTGACCCGCACCGCCTCGATCGCGGAGGCGGGCGCGATCTCATAGAGCGCCGCAAACGCCTCCCCCGCCGGGTAGCGGGGCCATTCGGGCGGGCGCATCCGAGCGACCCGCCCTCCTTCCTGGTCGATCGAAACGACCAAGCGGTCGCGGCCATGAATCGATCGCAGATCGTCGGTGAGGCGGCGCAGCTGTTCGCGGGTTTCGCAATTGCGCCCGAACAGAATGTAGCCCGCCGGGTCGGCGTCCTTGAAGAAGGCGCGCTCCTCCACCGTCAGTTCGCGGCCGGAGATCCCGAAGATTGCGGGGGTCATCGCGGGAGAATCGCAGTTTACGCACGACACGGCAAGCGCGTCACCCGGTCCAAATGTGGAAATTAACGCGTTTGCGAGTCGGTTCGCCTCACTTGACGAGGCAGGCGAGCCCGTCCGCCCTCAAGGCGTCGCACAGCCGCCGGGCCGCCGCGGCGTCGCCCGCCGCCGCCTGGAGCCGATAGACCGTCCCGATGTCGGCCTGGCCGCGGACAATGCGGTAGTCCACGCCGGAGAGCGCGTCGGTCTGTCTCGTCAACGCCTGCCAGCCTGCCTGCGCCGCCTCGCGCGTCGGAAACGCGCCGACCTGTACGCCCGTCCCTGCGGATGGCGCGCTCTCGCGCGGAGCAGTTGTGGGCGCGACCGGATCGGGCTGCACTGCCGGCGCATCCGCCAACCGCCCCTCGCGCCTACGCCCTTCGCCCACCGCGAAGCTGGTATCACCGGTGCCGGCGAAAGTCTTGCCGCCAGCGTCCTCGGGAGGGGACTTGAAAGGTCGGTCGGGCGCCTCGATCAGCGAACCGTCGGGCTCCGGGCCGCCGCCTGCACCATTGTTGGTGAACCACCAGATAGCGCCGACCGCCAGCGCCAGAACGACCAGCATGATCAGGCCGACCCCGAGCAGACGCATTGTATCGAAGCTTTCGGGCGCAACCTCCTCATCCGATTCGAGCCACGGGAGGCTCTCGCCGGAATCGTCGAAAGCAAGTTCGCCGTGGCTGAACTCTTCCGCCTCGTCCCACTGATCGTCGCGCCCGATACCGGCCATTGCCCTCACATCTCCTCGACGGCCTCGACTCCCAGGATCGCCAGACCGTTGCGGATCACCTGGCCGATTTGTGCTGCAAGAAACAGCCTTGCTCCGGACAATGTCCCATCTCCGGACTGGATGATCCGTTTCGCCGGATCGTCATTACCCGCGTTCCAGAAACTGTGGAAGGCCGAGGCGAGATCGTTGAGATAGAAGGCGATGCGGTGCGGTTCATGCGCCTGCGCCGCGGCTTCGACAACGCGCGGGAATTGCGCGGCCTGGCGGACCAGCACGAGTTCATCCTCGCCGAGACCCTCGAGCTGTTCGCCCGAAGGGGCAATTCCCGCATCCTTCGCCTTGCGCAGGGTCGAGCTGATGCGCGCATGGGCGTATTGGACGTAAAACACGGGATTGTCCTTCGACGCCTCGACCACCTTGGCGAAATCGAATTCCATCTGCGCTTCGGGCTTGCGCGTCAGCATGGTGAAGCGGACCACGTCCTTGCCCACTTCGTCCACGACCTCGGCCAGGGTGACGAATTTGCCCGAGCGCTTGGACATCTTCACCGGCTCTCCGTCGCGCATCAGCTGGACCATCTGGACGAGCTTGACGTCGAAGGGCACATCCCGCCCGGCCCCTTGCGTCAGCGCGGCGACCGCGGCCTTGATCCGCTTGACCGTGCCCGCATGGTCGGCGCCCCAGATATCGATCAGGGCGTCGGCCCTTTCGGCCTTCTGGAAATGGTAGGCGAGGTCGGCCCCGAAATACGTCCAGCTCCCATCGCTCTTGCGGAGCGGGCGATCCTGGTCGTCGCCGAACCGCGTCGAGCGGAACAGCGGCAGCTCCACCGGCTCCCAATCCTCCTGCGGAGCCTTGCCCTTGGGTGCTTCGAGCACACCATCATAGACCAGGCCTTTCTCACGCAGCCAGCGCTCGGCGGCCTCGGGCTTACCGGCAGACTGCAGCGCGGCTTCGGAGGAAAACAGATCGTGGCGAATGCCGAGCAGCGCAAGATCGGCCTTGATGAGCTCCATCATCGCCGCGACCGACGCGGCGCGGAATTCTCCCAGCCACGCGTTTTCCGGGGAGGAAGCATAGCGATCGCCGAATTGGCGCGCCAGCCGCTCGCCCACCGGCTTCAGATAATCGCCCGGATAGAGACCTTCGGGAATTTCGCCGATGTTCTCGTCCAGCGCCTCGCGATACCGCAGATGCACGGAACGGGCGAGCACATCGACCTGTCCCCCGGCATCGTTGACATAATATTCGCGCACTACCTTGTGGCCGGCGAATTCGAGCAGATCGGCCAGCGCGTCGCCAACTACCGCGCCGCGGCAATGGCCCATGTGCATAGGCCCGGTGGGGTTGGCGGAAACATATTCGATGTTGACCGTGCGCCCCTCGCCCATACGCGAACGGCCATAGCTGTCGCCGAGTTCGGCAATGGCCTCCAGCTCGCGCAGCCAGATGTCGTCGGCCAGGCGCATGTTGATGAAACCCGGGCCCGCGATCGACAGCTCGGTAACCGCCGGATCGCCTTCCAGATGGGCAACGATCTTCTCAGCAAGTGCGCGCGGGTTGCTCTTGGCCGCCTTGGCCAGGACCATCGCCGCGTTGGTCGACAAATCTCCGTGCGAGGGATCGCGGGGTGGTTCGACCGCGACATTCGCGCGCGAGGCGCCCGCGGGGAGCACGCCTTCGCTTTCCAGCGCGTCGAGCACTGCATCGATCCGGGCCGCGAAGGCAGCGTGAAGAGTTTGCGTATCGGTCATCTGATTACACGAAGGAGCGGCCCGCATTCGCGGGGTTGCAAACACAATTCAAGAGGCGATTCAGCGAGTGGCGTTGTAGGCCAGCTGCTGCTCGGTCAGCTGAAAGCCGATGAGCAACTCGAAGGTTGCGCGATCCACTGCGGCGCGGACCGCCGGATCGGCCAAGGGGTCGAGCGCGGCGTCGGGATCGCCCGCCTGGCGGCGCTTGGTGATCTGCCGCCGAATGTCTTCGGGCAGGGTTGCCTCTGCGCGATTGACGAATGTCCCCGCCTTCCCCCGTGCGCTCGCGCGTTCCTGCCCATCGGCGAAATCGATCGTAACCGTGCCGACGCGCTTGGTCACCACCGCGCTGCCGCCCCGCAGCACGGTCGAGAAATAGGGAAGCTCCACCCGGCGTGCGCCACGCGCATCCATCCTGCGCGCAAGCACGTCGAAGGTCGCCTCGCTATAAATCCGGTCTCCGGTCTCGTTGCAGGTTGACCGGACATTGGTGATCGTCGCGGTTACATCCATGTCGCTCGCGAGCCGCGAGTTGGCGTCGCGGAACGTGGTGACGTCCCCGGTATAGTCGGGCACCCCAACCGCCGGACACACCGTGCGTACCGCGGTGATGCCGACGCCCTGGTCGACGACCAGATTGCCCTCGTTCGCGCATCCAGCAAGCGCGGCCGCGGCAATCGCAACGGGAAGGAGGTGGCGAATGTTCATGCGTCGTGATCCCTCGAAATTCGAATACGGGGCTGCGCCCGTGCGATTTCGCATCCCCTAGCGGCGCGGTGCGCAAAGCGCTAGGGGGCGGGAGATGAATGCTCCCTTGCAAACCGCCCTCGAGGCATCGGACGATGAGCGTCCGGGCCTGACGTTGCTGATTGCCGCGCCGCGCGGGTTCTGCGCCGGGGTTGATCGTGCAATTGAGATCGTCGAACGCGCGCTTCGGAAATACGGGGCGCCGGTCTATGTCCGCCACGAAATCGTTCACAATCGCTACGTGGTCGAAAGCCTGAAGGAAATGGGTGCGGTCTTCGTCAAGGAGCTCGATGAAGTGCCCGACGACGCGCCCGTGGTGTTCAGCGCCCATGGCGTGCCCAAGAGCGTCCCCGCCGAGGCCGAGCGCCGCAAGATGATCTACGTCGATGCGACCTGCCCGCTGGTAAGCAAGGTCCACCGCCAGGCCGAACGGCAGATCGACAAGGGCCAGCATATCCTGTTCATCGGCCACGCGGGGCATCCCGAAGTAATCGGGACGATGGGCCAGGTGCCCGAGGGACGCATCACCTTGGTCGAGACGGTCGAGGATGTAGCGAGCCTGGAATTCGGTCCGGACGACAATCTGTCCTATCTCACGCAGACCACGCTGTCGGTGGACGACACGGCGGAGATCATTGCCACGCTCGAGGCGCGCTTTCCCCATATTGTGGGGCCGAAGGCCGAGGACATCTGCTATGCGACGTCCAACCGGCAGGCGGCGGTCAAGCGGATTGCCGCAGGCAGCGACCTCGTTCTGGTGATCGGCGCGCCCAATTCCTCCAATTCCATGCGGCTGGTCGAAGTGGCTGATCGCCTCGGCACCCCCGCGAAGCTGATCCAGCGGGCCAGCGAGATCGATCGTTCCTGGCTCGACGGCGTAGGCACTATCGGCCTGACCGCGGGGGCGTCCGCACCCGAGGCGCTGGTGCGCGAAGTGGTCGCGAAGCTTTCCGAATGGCGCGAAGTGACGGAAGAAACGCTGACTGCGGCGGAAGAGAAAATGGTCTTCAAGCTGCCGCGCCAGCTGACCGAATAATCTCGCGCCGATGGCGGTCTATACCCACTTGAGCGCGGTGACGCTCACGGCGCTGCTGGCGCAGTACGATGTGGGCGAACTCCTTTCGGCGGAGGGCATTGCGGAGGGCGTTTCCAACAGCAATTGGCTGATCGAAACCATCCGCCCTGACGGCAGCGGCGGGCGCTTCGTCCTGACGATGTACGAGCGGCGGATCGATTTGGCCGACCTTCCCTTTTTTCTCGCCCTTCTCGACCATCTGGCGGCCAAGGGGTGCCCCGTCCCGCGCACGATCCCTGATCGCGAAGGCGCCCCGTTCCGTCTGGTCGACGGCAAACCGGTCGCGCTGATCGAGTTTCTTCCCGGCACATGGCCCACCGATCCCAGGCCTGCGCAGGCGAGGGCCGCCGGTGCGGCCCTGGCGCAAGTCCATCTGGCGGCGCAGGATTTCCCTCTCGCGCGCAAGGATACCCTCGACATCACCGGGAATCGCGCAGCGCTCGAGCGACTTGGCAATAAAAAGCTGGAGCAGATCGATCCGGCGCTCGCCGACCTCATTCCCCTCGCCCGGCAACTCGAGCGCGACTGGCCTTCAGACCTCCCGGTATCGATCATCCACTCGGACCTGTTTCCCGACAATGTCCTGATGCTGGGAGAGCGGGTGACGGGCCTGATCGATTTCTATTTCGCCTGTCGCGGAGCGATGGCGTACGATCTCGCCGTCGCCCATGCGGCCTGGAGCTTCGACAAGAGAGGAGCGCGGTATGGCGCGGCGATCGGGGACGCGCTGGTCGAAGGCTATCAATCCGTCCGGGTCTTGGATCCGCGCGAACGCGATTCGCTTGTCCTGCTGGCGCAGGGAGCATGTCTGCGCTTCATCGTCAGCCGCGCGGAGGACTGGTTCGAGACACCGTCCGGCGCACTGGTCGAACGCAAGGATCCGATGGACTTCGCGCGCAGGCTGGAATTCTACCGTTCGAGCGGGCAAAGCGCCTTCTCATGAAACGGGTCGAGCTGTTCACTGACGGAGCGTGCAAGGGCAATCCCGGGCCGGGAGGCTGGGGCGCCCTGCTCCGCATGGGCAAGCGGGAAAAGGAATTGTCCGGAGGTGAAATCGACACCACCAACAACCGAATGGAAATGACCGCCGCGATCCGCGGGTTGAACGCGCTAACCGAGCGTTGCGAGGTCGATCTCTACACCGACAGCAAATATCTGATCGACGGAATCACCAAATGGATCGAGGGCTGGCAGAGACGCGGTTGGAAAAACGCCAGCAAAAAGCCCGTCCGCAACGCCGATTTGTGGCACGAATTGATCGACGCATCTGCGCGGCACACGATCCGCTGGCACTGGGTCAAGGGGCACTCGGGCCATGTCGAGAACGATCGGGTTGATCGATTGGCGAGCGATGCTGCCGAAGCCGCTGGCAGATATCCGGGCTGAATCCGGTCAGGACGCTTTCTTCAGCGCGTTGCGGCCGGGAGCATACAGCGCTGCGTCCAACGAACGCGTCAGGCAATCGCGCGCCTTTCCCAACAGCAATTGCGCGGCAAGGCGCGCGGCAGCGGGCGCGGTCTGGATGCCATAGCCGCCCTGGCCGGCGAACCAGGCGAAACGCTCAACCTCGCCGTCCCAGCCATAGACCGGCAGTCGGTCGGGCGAAAAGCTGCGCAGGCCCGCCCAGCGATGCTCCACGCGTTCCACCCGCCAGTCGGTGACCTCGCCCAGCCGCTCGATGGCGAGCGCCACATCGATCTCCTCCGGGGCGGCATCGCATGGCGCAGTCGGAGTTTCGTCGTGCGGGCTGAGCCACAATCTGCCGCTCTCCGATTTGAAGTAGAATCGTCCTGCGATATCGAGCACCAGCGGAAGGTCCGGCGGTGGCTGAGGGTTCACCCGCAATTGCGCGACCGTGCGCCGCAGCGGCCGGATGCCCCGCGGCCGAACGCCCGCCATCGCTGCGACCTCGTCTGCCCAGGCCCCCGCGGCATTGGCGAGATTCGAAACACGAAACGAATCCTCTCTCTCGGTGCGAATGGTCCAGCCCTCGGTGTCGCCAAGGAGCGCGGCAACGCGCGCGCGGGTAACGAGCTTGACGCCCCGTGACCCGGCAAGCTTCAGATAATGCGCGTGCAGCGTGGCAACGTCGATATCGGCGCAGGCGGGTTCCCAAACGGCTCCTGTCCACTGGGGCTTCAGTCCGGGCAAGCGCTCCGCAAGGGCGTCGCGATCCAGCCGGACAAGGGTCGCGCCGGTCGCGGCGAAACGATCGATGAAGGCATCGAGAGCGCGTCTGTCGCTGTTACGGCCGATATAGAGCGCTCCGCGTTCCGACAGAAAGCCGTGCTCGCGCAGATAGGACCCCGAGGCGAGCGTGAGAGGTACGATATCCGGGCCACCGTAGCATTCCTCCCAGAAGGCAGCGGAACGTCCCGTCGCATGGTAATCGGGGCGTTCCTCGGCCTCGAGCAACAGGACGGAGGTGTATTCCGCCAACTCCGCGGCAAGGCTGGCTCCGGCGATCCCGGCGCCGATAACGGCGAAACCATATTGGCTCATCGGGAAGCGTACGGCGCTTTCTCGTCAAGAAAGCTTGCGATCGCGGTCAATGCCCGATCGCGCACCTCGTCCACCTCCCGCAGCACCTCATGACGCGCAGCTGCTCCGAGATTGATCAGCCGCGCGTCGGGCAAGCGGCGCACAGCCTCATCGATCGCGCGGTAGGAGACGAGCCTGTCGTGGTCGGTTGCGACGATGAGCACGGGGGTTTGCACGGCTTCCAATCGCCCGCGGGCGAAGAGCGCACGAGTGGAGGCGTAGGCGCGTTCCACCCAACCCCAGCTGCCCGGACCCATCACCAGTTCGGGACGTTCGCGCCGCCACCATAATTCGTCCTCGTAGCGGGCTCCATCATGCGTCAGCAGATCCTGCCGCCCGGCAGGCATTTCGCCCGGCTTTTCGCTCCATTTCCAGGCCGGGCGCGTCGGCTTGCCGAGCCGCGCCATCATTCGTGCTACCGCTTGCAGCGCGAACAGCGGCAATCGCGGGCCCGCCATCCCGAGCATCGGGGCGGACAGGACGACGGCGTCGGCTTCGACGCGGCCCTCCACCACCGCGCGCATCGCCAGATGCCCGCCCATCGAATGCGCCGCGAGCACATGCGGCGCCGGGGTGGCGGATTTCCAATCGCGCCAGAACGCCTCCAGATCGTCGAGCCAATCGGTGAAATCGCCCACGTGCCCCGTCATCGCATCCGCGCCCAGACGCCCCGATCCGGCCTGCCCGCGCCAATCCGCCGCGGTTACCCGCCAGCCGGCGCGGTGCCATTGCTCAAAGGTCTCCAGATATTTCTCATAGGCATCGCCGCGACCGGGCAGGAAGAGGATCGAGCCGCGGGGCGGATCGGCATTTCCTGGCCAATCGATCCGCCGCAAGCGATGGCCGTCTGCCGCGCTCCAATGGCCTTCATGCGCGGCGGGGGGAATTGCCCGGCGGTCGATCGGCGAACCTCTCGCGTCATCGCTGCCGTCTTGCCTAATGCCATCCTCCCGGCCGTGGTTACTATTTGGTAAGTCATGATCTGTAGCACGCTCCCGACAGGGACCGGGGGCAACATGCTTCAGACATATTTTTTCTACGGACTGCTAGGCGCATTGGCACTCGCGCTGCTGGTCGCGGCATTTACCGATTTGCGGCGCCGACAGATTGACAATTGGCTGAACCTGGCAATCGCGCTCGCTGCGCCTGCCTTCTGGTGGGCCAGCGGGCTCGACCTGTGGCCGGGCGTCGCCGTGCAATTCGCGGTGGCGCTGGCAGCCTTCGCGGTCCTTGCGGGCCTTTTCGCGCTTGGCTGGATGGGGGGAGGCGACGTCAAGCTGCTGACCGCGCTGGCCCTGTGGGTTCCACCGGCCGCTTTCCTCAAGCTCGTCATCGTAATGGCCCTGGCAGGCGGAGTGCTCACGATCGCCCTTGGTGCCTGGCACGTCATCCGCCGCCGCAAGGACCGGCTGGCGATTCCCTACGGCTTGGCGATCTCGTTCGCGGCTCTGTGGGTCATCGGCACCGAGGGCGCCGCGTGGGCGGACAATATCCATGCGTAGCCATGACAACGCGATCTTAACCATTCCGGCCTTATGCCGGGAAACCATAGGTGCCCACGTGCAGGAATCGCGGGCCGAACGAGGGGGCTTCTATAGCCATGGATAGGAAGAAACTGCTTCTGCTGGTGGGTGCGCTGATCGTCGCGGTCGGCACTGCTCTGGTTGCGCGGAACATGTTCGCGGGCGCCTCTGCCCCCCAGGCGGAGGCCGCCCAGGTTGTCCCGCAGGGGCCCAAGGTGCTCGTCGCGAACCGCGCGCTGCCCCCCGGCACGATCATCACCGCCGATGCCATCGGTTTCCAGCTGTGGCCGGCAGAGATGGTCAAGGACGCCTATTTCCTCGACGGCGAAGTGGACATCAGCAAGCTGCTCGGCACTGTCGTACGCTTTCCGGTTACCGCCGGCGAGCCGGTGACCCAGGGTTCGCTGGTGAGTCCCGGCGATAGCGGCTTCCTTGCCGCGGCGCTCGGCCCCGGCATGCGCGCCATCACCGTGCCTGTCGATGCGCGCACCGGCGTGGGCGGATTCGTCTTCCCCGGGGACCGCGTGGACATGGTCCTGACGCAGACGATTACCGGCGTAGAAGGCCAGCCACTGAAAGCTTCGGAAACCATCCTGAGTAACCTTCGCGTGCTGGCCACCGATCAATCGACCACGCAGGAAACCGTCGAGGGCAAGACCGTGGTCAAGGAATTGCGGACGGTGACGCTCGAAGTCACTCCGAAGATCGCGGAAAAAGTCGCCGTCGCGCAGACCATCGGCACGCTCAGCCTCTCGCTGCGCTCGCTCGCCGACGACCGTGGCGATCTTGAACGCGCGATCGCCGCGGGCGACCTGGTCGTACCCGACAACGCGACGCCCGAAGAAGAGGAAAAGCTGCTGCGCGAAGCCATGGCGCGGCCCGACGATAAACGCAGCACCTTCGTGACTGGCGGCGATGTTTCGCGCTTCCAGCGCTCTTCTCTGCCACCGCAGGTGGCTCGTCAGCCGGCGGTACAGGCCGCTCCGGGACAGCCGGCCACGAACAATGCCGCCCCGGTACGTTCGGGTCCCAGGGTCCGGGTGACGCGCGGCAAGGAAACCACCGAAGAAACGGTCGAACGCGCCACTTCGACGCCTCGATAATCGCTCAACGATACACTCAGCCATCAGGGGGCTAGTCAAATGAAACGTCGTCTTACTGCAAAGGTGCTGCTTGCCGGCCTGGCGCTCGCGCCGCTGGCCAGCCTGCCGACGACCACCGCCACGGCGCAGAACGTCGTCCGTCCGGCGCAGGACATCGTCCTGTCGATCGGCCGCGGCGAGCTGATCAACGTGCCCGGCTCGATGGCCGATGTGTTCATCGCCAACGACGAAGTCGCCGATGTCCAGGTCAAGTCGCAGAGCCAGCTCTACGTGTTCGGCAAGTCCGGAGGCGAGACCACCGTCTATGCCAGCAATGCCCGCGGCGATATTATCTGGTCGGCCAATATCCGCGTCGGCTCGAACATCGGCAGCATCGGCCAGTTGCTGGCGCTAGCCATGCCCGAAGCCAAGGTTTCGGTCGCTACCATGGGCACCAACACCGTGCTGCTGACCGGCACCGTCGCCTCGCCCGAGGATGCGGCCGAGGCGCAGAGCCTGGTCGAGGCCTTTGTCGGGGAAGACACCAATGTCATCAGCCGCTTGCGCATGGCGACCCCGCTGCAGGTCAATCTGCAGGTCCGTTTTGCCGAGGTGAGCCGCAATCTGGTGCGCGATATCCAGGGCAGCCTGCAGACCCGCGACAGATCGAACGGTTTCGTGTTCGGCACCTCGTCCGGGAATCCCGGCACGATCGTCGGTAACGACGTCTCGAGCGCTATCGTCGATCTCGACCCCTGCGCGGTGTTCGAAATCGCATGTACCAGCGAGTTGCGGCCCTACGACATCATCAACCAGCGCTTCGTGACCACCGAAACGCGCTTCGAGACGCCGGGCAAGATTCAAAATACCTTGCTCGCACTGGGCGGGCGCGTGCTCGGGCTCGACCTGCTCGCCACGCTTGATGTGGGCGAACAGATCGGCCTCGTGACCACGCTGTCCCAGCCGAACCTCACCGCTCTGTCGGGCGAAACGGCCGAATTCCTCGCTGGTGGCGAGTTTCCGATCCCGCAGAGCCAGGGGCTGGGCACGACCACGATCGAATACAAGAACTACGGCGTGAGCCTGACCTATACGCCCACCGTGTTGGCCAACGGCCGGATTTCGCTGCGCGTGCGGCCCGAAGTATCCGAGCTGACCACGCGCGGGGCGGTTACGCTCAACGGGTTCCAGATCCCCGCGCTGACCACGCGCCGCGCGGAGACTTCGATCGAGCTCGGTTCCGGCCAGAGCTTCATGATCGCCGGCCTCATGTCGAGCAATTCGCAGAACTTGCTGGAAAAGGCCCCCGGACTGGGCGACGTGCCGATCCTGGGCAATCTCTTCCGTTCGAAGAACTATCAGCGCGGCGA
>JBBSMH010000003.1:0-21686 GCA_038233275.1 Sphingomonadales bacterium
CAGCACAGCCAGCGCCTGGTATTTGATGCGGTTAAACATCATCCTGTTCTGCAGCAGCTGCATCTCGCTCGCGCCGTCGCCCTCGTGTTCGCCTTCGAGATCCAACTTGGTGCTCTTCATGAAGGCGACGATGCCGCGCACCATCGAGACGACGACCAGCACCATGAGCGCGACGAGGACGATGACGAGAAAGGTGTACATGGCCTCAATCTAGGCGTCCGACAGCGAAATGCCAGCGGGAAACCGGTGCAGGCGCAAGGCATCGGCCAGCGCCGCGCCGCCCTCCCCCGCCTGCCTCCACTCGGCCAGTCCGTATCCGCGCTCGCCGGAGCCGCGGGTCTTGGCGAGCTTCTTGTCGGCTTCATCGATCAGGAGCGGATGGTGATGCCAGCGAGGCACGGGCAGACCGAGCAGTTCTTGGAGCAGCCGGTGGATATGTGTGGCGTGGAAGAGGTCCCGCCCGCGCATCACCAGCGTCACCCCGTCCGCCGCATCGTCGAGCGTGGCGGCGAGGTGATAGCTCGCCGGGGCATCCTTGCGCACCAGCACGACATCGCCGAAGTCGCGCGGATGCGCGGCCTGCTCGCCCCAGACCTCGTCGAACCAGGCGAGCGGGCCGACCCTATCCAGCGCGCGGGCCATATCGAGCCGCAAGGCGGCTGGCTTGTCCGGATCGAGCAACTGCCCCTTGCAAGTGCCGGGATAGATCGCCCCCAGGGAGCCCATACGTGGTTCTGCCGCGTCGATCTCGGCGCGTGTGCAGGTACAAGGGAACAGGAGTCCGTCGCGAAGCAAACGCTCAGCCGCATTCCGATAGGTCGCCAGCCGGGTCGATTGCGCCGGGACCTCCTCCCATTCAAGCCCCAGCCATTCGAGGTCGCGGCGGTATTCGTCCGCCAGTTCAGGCCGCGAGCGGGGGCCGTCGATGTCCTCGATGCGCAGCAGAAACCGCCCGCCCGCCTCGCGCGCGAGATCGTGCGCGACGATCGCCGAATAGGCGTGGCCCAGATGCAACGGGCCGTTGGGCGATGGGGCAAAGCGGGTGACGCGCATCGCTGTGTCTTTGCGAGGAGCGGGGCGCGGAAGCAATCATCGGGGTGTGGCACGCGGGCCACCGTGGACATCCCTGTGGACAGCCTGTCTGTAACAGTCTTGACCCTTTCGCCTGCAAGTGCATTTTTCGGGTCCACAAAGGGAGGGGAAGGCCGGTGTTCAGGTCCGAACTGATCGAAAGGGCGGCGCATTTCCGCAGCGCGACCGAAGATCCGTCGCGCAGCCTGCAGTCCTGCCCCAGTCTGGTGCTCAATGCCGATTACACGCCGCTGTCCTATTATCCGCTGAGCCTGTGGCCCTGGCAGACCGCAATCAAGGCGATCTTCCTCGACAGGGTGGATGTGATCGAGACCTATGAGCGCAAGGTGCATTCGCCCAGTCTCGACATGAAGATCCCCAGCGTGATCGCATTGAAGCAATATGTGAGGCCGAGCGAATTTCCCGCCTTTACGCGCTTCAACCTGTTCCTGCGCGATCGCTTCAGTTGCCGATATTGCGGCAACGGCAAGGATCTGACCTTCGATCACGTTCACCCCCGGCGGCTGGGCGGGCGCACTACGTGGGAAAACATCGCCACCGCCTGCGCGCCGTGCAACATGAAGAAGGGCGGGCGCACGCCGCAACAGGCGAAGATGCACCTCACCTGCGAACCGATCCGCCCGACGCACTGGCAATTGCAGCAGCACGGCAAGGGCTTTCCCCCCAATTACCTCCACGAAACCTGGCGCGACTGGCTCTACTGGGACATCGAGCTGGAGGAGTGAGGGGCCGCGCGGCAGGCAGCGGGGGCTACGGGAAATTGACATCGTTTCCCCCTCGCCTCGTCATTGCGAGCCGCCGCAGGGGGCGCGGCAGTCCAGGGCGCGAGGCGGCGGGTTAAGTGACCGCCCCGCGCTTACGAAATTCCGCGCGCTGCCACTCGCCGGATTCCAGTACCTCCGTCAGATGCCGCACGGCTTCGGCGATGTCCTCGAAGCGGAGATAGGCGGGTGCGAAGCCGAGGCGGAGGATGTCGGGATCACGGAAGTCGCCGATCACACCGCGAGCGATCAGGGCCTGGCAGATGGCGTAAGCGTGCCGATGGCGGAAGGAGAGCTGGCTGCCGCGCTGCGCGGGATCGGCAGGGCTGACAAGATCGAGCACGACACCCTGTTCTCGCAGGCAGGTGCAGAAAAATTCGGAGAGCTTCTGCGACTTTTCATAGAGGCGTTCGACACCGATTTCGGCAATCAGCTCCACTCCGACCTCAAGCGCCGTGAGCCCGAGGATCGGCGGCGTGCCCGCGAGCATCCGACCGACGCCCGGTGCGGGGGCATAGTCGTCGGTGAATGCAAAGGGCGCGGCATGCCCCATCCAGCCGGTCAGTGGTTGTTGCAGACGCTCCAGATGCCGCTCCGCCACGAAGGCGAACGCGGGCGCGCCAGGCCCGCCGTTGAAATAGTTGTAGCCGCAGCCGACCGCGAAATCGGCCTGACACTCGTTCAGCTGCACCGGAAGCGCGCCTGCGCTGTGCGAGAGGTCCCACAGCACCAGCGCGCCCGCTGCATGGGCCGCTTCGGTCAGCGCCGCCATGTCGTGCACCGCGCCGGTCTTGTAATGCACATGGGTCAGCAGCAGCAGCGCGACATCTTCGTCGAGCGCGGCGACGAGCTCCTCGCGCGCGGCCAACCGCCGCTCGGCCAGCCCCTGCTTTTCCAGCCCGTCGATCATGTAGATATCGGTCGGAAAATTGCCCGGTTCGCTCAGTACAATTTTCCTTCCCGACCGCCCCCTTTGTTTCTGAAGGGCGAGAGTGGCGGAAATCAGCTTGAACAGGTTCACGCTTGTCGAATCGCAGGCGATCACCTCGTGCGGCTGCGCGCCCACCAGCGGCGCGATCCTGGCGCCGACACGCTGGGGCAGATCGATCCAGCCGGCGGTATTCCAGCTGCCGATCAGCTCCTGTCCCCACTCCTCCAGCACAACTTCCGCCAGCCGCACCGGCGTGCCCTTGGGCAGCGCGCCGAGCGAATTGCCGTCAAGGTAAATTATCCCCTCGGGCAGTTCGAAGCGCTCGCGGTATCGGGCCAGTGGGTCGGCCGCATCGAGCTGGCGCGCGCGTTCGATCATTCCAGGTCTCGCAGGATCGCGCGGCACAATCCCGCGTCGCCCCCAGCGACTTTTATCGGCAGCGCGATCAGCTCGTAACGCCCTTCGGGAACGCCATCGAGCACCAGCCCTTCGAGGATGCGCATGTCGTTGGCGAGAACTGCTTTGTGCGCGTCCATCGTCTTGCTTTCCTGCAGGTCGACGCTGGGCGCGTCGGTGCCGATCAGCTTGACCCCTTGCGCCGCCAGCCACTCGATCGTCTCGGCGGCGATGGCGGTAAAGCCGCTCTCCCATTCGTCGTGCGGGAAGCTTGCAAAGGTGCGGAACAGCACGCGATCGGCGCTTTCGATATGCGGCAGGTCGCCCACCCGCACCCTGCCCCCGGTCACTCCGGTAACGTCCACCACGAGGCACTCGCCGATATAGGGATCGAGTTCGACGCTCGCGATGTCGGGCGCTTGCGGGTGATAGTGGAGCGGCGCATCGCCATGAGTGCCCGAATGCGTGCTCATCGTCATCCGCCCGACATTGACGGGAGAGCCATCCTCCATCTTCCACGTCCGCTCGAAGGCGAATTGCGTATCGCCCGGCCACACCGGCAGGCCGGGCCGCAATGTCTGCGAAATGTCCCGAATACGCCTCTGCGAGCGCCAGCTGCTCACAGCCCCCGCCTCATAACACGGTCCTGACACTGATCAGCTCGGGGAAGAAAGCGCTCTTCAGCACGCCTGCCAGATAGGGCACGCCGGGCGTCCCCCCGGTGCCCTTCTTGAAGCCGATGATTCGCTCGACGGTCTTCAAATGGCCGAAGCGCCAGAGCTGGAAATGATATTCGAGATCGACCAGCTTTTCCGCCATTTCGTAAAGGTCCCAGTGTTCCTTTGGATTGCGGTAGATCTCCGCCCAGGCTGTCTCCACCGTTTCCGAATGCTGCCACGCCTGGCCGTGATCGCGCTCCAGCACCTCGTCGGAGATGGAGAACCCGCGCCTCGCCAGCAGAGAGATAGCCTCGGCATAGATGCTGGGCCGCGCCATTTCCTCGCGCAGTTCCTGCGCGACCCGGGGTGTCGCCTCGTGCAGGGTGACCATGTCCGGATTGCGACCGCCGAGGAGGAATTCCATCAGCCGGTACTGCGCCGACTGGAAGCCGCTCGAATTGCCCAGATGCGGGCGGATGGTCGAATAATCGTGCGGGGTCATCGTGCTCAACACGTCCCAGCTCTGGGTCAGCTGCCCCTGGGCGCGGGCCACGCGGGCGAGCATCTTGAACGACGGGCGCAGATTGTCGTCCCGGATATGCTCGCGCGCCAGCCGAAGCTCGTGCAGGCACAGCTTGAGCCACAGCTCGCTCGCCTGGTGGACGACGATGAACAGCATCTCGTCGGGCGCGTCGGACGCAGGATGCTGCGCCGAGAGCAGGCGGTCGAGACCGAGGTAGGAGGAATAGGTGACGTCGCTGGCCATGAGCGGCCCCTAGCGCGCTGCGGCGAAAAGCGAAACTACCCCTCGATCACCCGCTGCGCCGGATGGTGCTTGTCGAGATGCCTGCGGATGATCCGCAGGTTCCTGGTGTTGGAGCGATAGACAAAGTCGAAGGCGTCGCCCACCAGCGGCACCGCGCCGATCGCGCTGTCGATTGCGATATTGCCTGCCATGCGCCACAATTTCCACCTGGGCAGGCCGAGGTTTTTGCCTTCCCAGACGATATAGGCGCCCATCGCCGCGGTGATCAGATCGCCGACCACGGGCACCAGCCCGACGATCGAGTCGAGCCCGATCGGGTAGTTGACGCCGGGGATGCGGAAGCTGCGTTCGAGCAGTTGCTCCATCCCCTCGATGCGTCGCCGAATCGACACTGGGTCGCTCCCGGTCGGAAGATCGATCCCCATGGTGCGCGGGCGTTGCGGGTCTTCCATTATCGATCCTCTTCCGTCCTAGATGGGGGCGCGCGAAAGCGGGAACAAGGGATGCAACCCCCACGGATTCTCCGCAAAGCCCACCGCATCGGCGCGCACCAGCGACCACCGGATGGGCGCGCCGAAAGGAATGAAGGCGTTGAAAGCGGAGAGCGTTTCCTCCGCTTCTGCCAGATAGGACGCGCTCTCCGCGGGATCGCGCGATTCAACGGCAAGTTCGACCAGGAAATCGACATCGGGGGAACAGATAGCGGTACTCACTTCGCAATTGAACTGGTTGAGAAACCAGCGGGCGCCGCCGTAACGGGCCACGCGGTCGCGTAGTTCGAGCTGGGCACCCTGTCCCTTTTGGACGCGACTTAGGCCCACTCCTATGGTCGCCCATTGCCGGGCCAGCGCATCGAACAAAATGTCGGATCCCGGCCCTTCGGGCAGGCCCACCGTCAGGACCAGATTGCCCGCGTTGGCAGTTTTCCACGCATTCACGCGCTGCGCCGCTATCGACCGCTGCGCTTCGATCGTCATGTCCGCCCATCGCTCGCCTTCTGCCCCCTCTTCCCCCTGCATTCCCGGCGCCACGATACGGGTCGTCTGCACCCAACCGGCGATATTGAAGGGCTGTATCAGCGCCGCGCGATCAAGCGCCATCGACAGCGCCTCGCGATTTTCGGGTGACGCCAGGAAGCCTTCGGGCTTTCGAACATCGAGACCGAACAGCCCGATGGCCGAATCCAGCCTGATTGTTCCGCGCGACAGCCCGCCGGTGTCGGTGAGCGGCAGCGTTGCGAGGCGCCCCCCAAGAACGACATCGAAACGCCCGTCGTCGAAGCCCTCGATTGCCTGCCGCACATCGGTCGCGACGACCTGCAATTGGTACAAGCCCTCCTCCCATTCGGGCTGGCGCGGCAAACCGCGTTGTTCGGGAGCGAGGGCATCAAGGACCGCAATATCCCCGTTGCGGCGCAAGCTCATCGGCCCCGACCGCGCGCCCTCTATCGCAACGCCCATTTCGGGCTGGGCGAGAAGCTGGAGAAACCCCGGCATGGGGCTCTTCAGGCGGACTTCCACCACCCGGCCCGTCATGGCGCGAACGTCGCGAACCTTTGCGAGGTCGAGGCCCATGCTGGTGCCGTCGAGCCGGGATATCGTCTGCCGCAGAGAATCGCGCACCGTCTGTGCGGTCAGTCGGGTTCCGTCGGGCAGATCGAATTCGCGTATCCTGAAAATATAGCTCGAACCGTCATCGGTGACGATCCAGCGTTCGGCGATCGCAGGAACGATCTGTCCTGCCTGGTTCATCGCGACGAGGCCCTGCATGGTGGCTGCGCGCATGTGCTGTCCCGCGTACGGCAGGCGCAGCCCGCCCGTGAAGAGCTCGTCCGGCCCTTCCCCGATGATGGCCACATCGACCACCCCGTCGTCGCGCGAGCGGTCGCAACCGGTAAGCAGGAGAAGGGCGAGGATCGACAGGAGAATGCGCATGGCCGTGGATGCGGTTAGCAGGCGCATGCCCAGCCGTCAGCAGGCGGATGGACGATAAATTCGGCAAGTATTGCTCAGATCTTGCGAACTTCGAGATTCCAGTCGGGATCGTGGGCGGGCAAATCGAGCGCCGGGCGAACATAGCGCGGCACGTCGGTGTTGTCGGGGTTGTGGTTAAGCGGCGCGCGCGCCAGCTTGGGATCGATCTGCTGCTCGAAAGCCACCCCGAACCGATTGGCCTCGACCCAAGCGACATTGCCCTTCACCTTGCCGATATTGCGCAGTTCCACGGTCACACGCGCGCCACGCACAACTTCGACATCGCCCTCGGCCATCATGCCTCCGGCGGACAGGTTGCGGACCTTGATTCGCTTCGGTTCGGACTGCCCGGCGAGGCTCAGCTGTGCCATCAGGAACAGGCTGTCCCGATCGATATTGCGCGTGTCGACTGCAGACATGGTCAGTTTCCCTGCTTCTGCGTCAATTCCATCGCCCCGACTGCACCCACACCTGCGGGCGGTCATAGCGTTGAGGTTAGGGAAAAAGGTTGAACAAACGGTAAGCAGAACAAGTCGAAACTATCGAAGCGATTAATCGTCGCGCGAAATCTTTTCCCGGCGCTCGTGCGCTTCCTGCGCTTCGACGGTCATAGTGGCGACGGGGCGCGCGATCAGGCGTTTGAGGCCGATCCTGTCGCCAGTAACTTCGCAATAGCCGTATTCGCCGTCGTCGATCCGCCGCAGGGCGGAATCGATCTTGTTGATCAGCTTGCGCTGGCGGTCGCGCGTGCGCAGTTCGATTCCCCAATCGGTCTCGCTGGAGGCGCGGTCGTTGAGGTCGGGCTCCCGGATCGGTCCGTCCTGGAGCGAGCGCAGCGTCACCTCCGCCGCATCGTGGATTGAGCGTTTCCATTCGAGCAGCAACATGCGGAAATAATTGAGCTGCTTTTCACCCATATAGGGTTCATCGTCATGCGGAACATACTCCGCATCGAGCGCGGCCTTGACCTTCTCGAGCCTCTTCGTGTCAGCCTGCGCCGCGGTGGCCATCGGTTCCTTCAATCCCTAATCCATTCAATCCGGGCCGCAGCCAGGTTACGGGATGCCGGGTGTTCCCGTGCCGCCCATCAATAGCCGTTGGGCGCGCCCTATAGGCAAGCGGCCTAGGCGGCACAAGCGGCAATCCCGGCAGGTCCGTAGCGGAATTGTCTTAAACTCCCGCGAACGGCTTGCAGCGAAGAAAAGACCCCCCCGCCAGCGTTAACCATTTGTTGACCATGAGGGGCGAATGTCGCGTTGCCGGCAGGGGAGCCGGCGCAAAGGGGGGACACCATCATGCAACTCAAACCGATCGAAGGCAGCAGTGCCCGCATACTGCAGGGGGGCGAGGCCGACGGGCTCATCGCCGAATGCCTGGCCGCTTACCAAGGCGGCAGCGTGGAGGCGCTGTACGATTTGGGCGTCGCTTTTTCCACCGGCAGTCATGGCACAAGGTGCGACATGATCGAGGCGCACAAATGGTTCAACATCGCCGCCTCGCGCGGACACGCGGAGGCCGCCTGGTGCCGCGCCGACGTGTCCGAGGAGATGACGGCTCGCGAGATCGCCGAAGCCCAGCGCCGCGCGCGCGAATGGCTGGCGCAGGGTCACCGCCGCGCCGCCTGACGGATAGTCCAGGGTTCAGCTTTTCCTGAACGGAGTGCGTTGCGCGAGGAAATCCTTGTCGCTGGCGACGCCGCGCCGCTCGCGCTCGAGGAAACCGGCAATCGCCTCGCGGAATCCTGGATCGGCGATCCAGTGTGCTGAAACGGTTGCAACCGGCTCGTATCCCCGCGCAAGCTTGTGCCCGCCCTGCGCCCCCGCTTCCACCCGACGAAGACCCAGCGCAATCGCCGCCTCCATCGCCTGATAATAGCAAAGCTCGAAATGGAGGAAGCGCACATCACGCGTACAACCCCAGTAGCGGCCGTAGAGCGCATCCTTCCCGATGAAATTCAACGCCCCGGCAATCGCTTCATCGCCGTCGAAGGCGAGGATCAGCACGAGTTGCTCGCCCATCCGCTCCTGGAACAGGTCGAAGGCCGCGCGGGTCAGGTAGGGCGAGCCCCATTTGCGCGCGCCGGTGTCCTGATAGAAAATCCAGAAGGCATCCCAATGCTGGGGGCGGATGTCCTCCCCGCGGAACTGCTCGATGCGTACCGCATTCTGTGCGGCGGCCCGTTCCTTGCGGATCGCGCGGCGCTTGCGCGAGGCAAGTGTGTCCAGAAAGTCTCCGAAATCGGCGAAGCCGCGATTGTGCCAGTGGAACTGGATGTCCTGCCGCAGCATCCAGCCGGCCCGCTCGAACAGCTCGTGCTGCCGGGGTTCGATGAAGGTCGCGTGTGCCGAGGAGAAATCGTTCTGCAGGCAAAGCTGCTCCGCCGCCTTCAACAGGGGGACAGCCAGCGCAATCTCGTCGAACAACAACCGCGGCCCGGTAGCGGGGGTGAAGGGGGCGGCGATCTGTAGCTTGGGGTAATAGCTACCCCCGGCGCGCTCGAAGGCATCGGCCCAGCCGTGATCGAAGACATACTCGCCCTGGCTATGTCCCTTCAGATAGGCGGGCATCGCCGCGCGCAGGAGGCCTCCCCCTTCGTCCACGATCACCAGCGGGGCGGGCTGCCAGCCGGTGCCTTCACCCACGCTGCCCGAGTCTTCGAGCGCGGTGAGAAAGGCATGGCTGACGAACGGGTTGCCACCGCTCGCGAGCGCGTCCCATTCGTCGGCGGCGAAAGCGCCCACCGACCCGCCGAGTTTCGCGACAAGGTTCGCCTCGCTCACGCCAGCCCCTCTCCCTCGGCGATCGCCGCATCGGCATGGGCGGCCGCATGCTCGCGCAGCATCGGCGAGGCGATGGTCCAGGTCAGCAATGGATAGCCGCGGCGGCGCAATTCGGCGGCAAATGGGTTGGGCAGCGCTTCGATATGGTAGGCGACGAATTCGGGTCGCGCGATCAAGAAGGCCAGGCGGCGCTGCCAGCGGTGGGGGGTAAAGCCTATCGCATCCTCGCGCATCACGAGACCGCGCACGGTCTCCGGCGAGTTGCGGCGAAACCATCGCGCGACGCGGGGATCGAAGCTCATCACGGCATGCGAGCCAAGGTAGCCTGCCAAAGCGATGCGAACCGCGTCGCAGCTGGCAACAACGTCGTAACGCGGCCGCGACTTGATTTCGATCAGGATCGGAACGCGCCCGTCGACCACTTCGAGCAGTTCGTCCAACCGCGCCAGATAGTGGCCCGGGTCGAGGAAGGCGATACGTTCCAGCTCTTCCGAGGTGAAATTACCTGGTCTGCCGGTAACTCCGGTAAGCCGTTCCAGCTCCCAATCGTGCAACAGCATGGCGTGCCCGTCACGACTGCGCTGGATGTCGCATTCGACCCCCAATCCCGCCTCCACCGCCCCGGCAAAGGCCGCGAGCGAGTTTTCCGGGATGCCCGGGCGGTGCAGCCCGCGATGGGCGTAGGTCCATTGCGCCAGCCAGGCGGTGCGCGCCGGATCCGGGGGCCCGGATCGCGCAAACATGGTCAGCAGCCGGTCAGGCCCCCGACAAGGCAATGATCGCATCCACCTCGACCGCGGCCCCAAGCGGCAGCGCCGGCACGCCGACCGCGCTGCGCGCGTGCTTGCCCGCCTCCCCGAACACCTCGACCATCAAATCCGAAGCCCCGTTGACCACTGTCGGCTGATCGGTGAACTGCGGGCTCGAGGCGACAAAGCCGCCCAGCTTGACGACTTGTTCCACCCGGTCGAGCAGCTGCACGGCATGGAGCTGCGCGAGGATCATCATCCCGCAGGCGCGCGCGGCGTCCTGCCCGCGCTCGACATCGACGTCGACTCCCAGCACGCCGGTCACCAGGGTTCCATCGACGAAGGGCAATTGCCCCGAAACATAAGCCATCCCTCCATGCACGACCACCGGGCGGTAACTCGCGACCGGCGCGGCGGCGGGCGGCAAGACGATATCGAGCTCGGCCAGCCGCTCGAGAACGCTTCCTTCGATCGCGGTCATGCATCTTCCCTTTCCAATTGGTCCAACAGCCAGGGCAGCGCCTCGGCCCAGTTGTCGATCCGCGCATCGGCGTGTCCGGCCTTGTAGGCGCAATCGATATGCGGTGCGAGCAGCGGTTCGCCACACAGGTGCAGCGAGCGGATTTCCGCCCCTGTATTTTTCATCGTCTCTCGCGCCGAATGGTGGTGTTGCGGCAGATCGTCGATGAAGATCGCCCGGCTTGGGGCATATTCCTCGACGATCGCCTGCAGCGCCGGACCTTTGGGGCCCTGGTTGGTGAAGACCCGCACGTTTGCCCCGTGGCTTTCGAGTTGTCGCCGGCGTCGCTCCTGCCACTCGTCGTTGAGATTGGTCAGGATAACCACGTCGGCCTTTTCGGAAAGTGCGCCGATCCCCTCGATCGCCCCGGCGATGGGCAGCTGGCGATCCATCTCGGTCTCGAAGAACCGGCCGAGATAGCGCCAGATGTCCTTCTTCTCGAGCGTTTCGCCGCTGGTCCGCCAACGCATCGCCTGTCCGAAATCGGCGCCGGTCATGACGAAATCGACCTCGGTCTCCTCGTGCAGCCAGTCGCGGAAATGCGCGACCATGTGGAGCAGCACTTCGTCGCAATCGGAAATAATCAGCGGACGGCTCATCCCGCCAGGCTCCGGTGTGCGGCAACCAGCGCTTCGGGCGTGGTCGAAAGCGCATCGGCGGCGAGCACCAGATCGGGTTCGTGATTGGCAAGAAATTCGAGCACTGCGGCCTGAACGCTGCGGTCCTCGATGCCGTGGCGCAGGCGCTCGGGCGTCAGACCGGTGAGCGACAGCAGCCGTTCGGCGCGCCGCTCGTCCGCCAGCGCCCAGCCGAGCGCCTCCAGCGCGAGCACCTCGGGCGCGCGGGCTTCGTCACCTGCTGTTTCGCGTTCTGGAATTGTCACTGCTCCTCGAATTGCATATTGGCCTGCCGCACCCCGGTGGAGGCTCGGCAATTGGCAAAGCGAATACTGGTTGTCGAGGACAACGATCTCAACCGCAAATTGTTTACCGACGTGTTGAAGGCCTACGGGTACGAAGTCGTCCCCGTCGCCGATGGCAGCAATGTGATCGGGACCGCGAAGAAGTTCGACCCGCACCTGGTCATCATGGATATCCAGTTGCCCAATATTTCGGGCCTCGACCTGATTGCCGAACTGAAAGGCAATGCGGCGCTGGCCAAGGCGCCCGTGCTGGCCGTCACCGCCTATGCCGGCAAAGGCGACGAGGAGCGGATACGCGGCGCGGGGGCCGAGGATTATCTGGCCAAGCCGATATCGATCGGCCCGTTCATGGCCGCGGTGCGGAACCTGTTGGGCGACTAACGCAGCACTGCCATTTCAAGCGCGAAAACGGCGATCGTCGCCAGCAGCCCGACGATGAACATGCGGTAGGCGAAAGTCAGGAAGCGATATTTCTTGCGCTGGAGCACCAGGCCGTTCTGATAGATGTCGCGCAGCATCATCCGAAACATCGCTTCCTCGGTCTCCATATTCGCGAGCACCTCGTCGGCCCATTCGTCCTCGGGCCGATGCGCATAATGACCGAAGAACAGCCGGTTGGGCTGGATGGAGGTATCGGCTGGTTTGCGGGTCCGGCCGATCGACGGGAGGATGGCTGCCACTGCGCACATCGAACTGAGAAAGGAGAAGACCGCCAGCACGGTGAGCGAATAGGGTACATCCCCGGTCAGAGCCCGGCTGACCGAAAGCGAGAACACCACGAAGGTGGCACCCATCAAAATCGAGGCCTTCTGGTCCGCCATCTGCGACAACTGCATGGTGATGCCCTGAACCGTGCGCAGCATCTGCACCGCATTGGTGGCGAAATTGCGCGGTTCGGCGGAAGCGTGCTGCCCCTCGGGCAAACGGCTGTTTTCGTTCATGGCACTCCCCTCCTGCGTCGGGATGGCACCGACGCCCGCGCTTGACAAGCGGGCGATTCAGCCGCTTTGCCGCGCATTCGAAACATCGTGCGGCCTCTCCCCGCGCCGCAGCAGGATACAGGACCGCCCATGGACCGCGCACAAGTCGACAGCCGCATCCGCGAACATATCGAGCCATTCAACAAGAAGGGCGTCGAAATCCGCGATGACACCAGTTTCCAGAACGACCTCGAATTCGACAGCCTGACGGTTATGGATTTCGTGGCCGCGATCGAGGACGAGTTCGACATCATCATTTCCATGAACCAGCAGGCAGAGATCGAGAATTACGGCCAGCTGGTAGATGCCGTGCACGCGATGGCGAACAAGGAATGAGCGAGGGCATCAGCCAGCCCGACCGGCCGCAGACGCTGGAGGGGGAGGGCCGCGATCTGTTCTCCAAGTTCGACGATATAATCGGGCTGCGCGAACGCCTGCTCGCCTCGGGGCAAGAGGATCCCTTCAGCCTGGTGATGGAAAAGGTGCTCAGCCCCACGCGCGCGGTCTGCAACGGGCGCGACACCATCCTGCTGGGCACCTACAATTATATGGGGATGACCTTCGACCCCGAAGTGGTCGAGGCGGGCGAACAGGCGCTGCGCGACTTCGGTTCGGGCACCACCGGCAGCCGCGTGCTCAACGGGACATACCAGGGTCACAAGGATTGCGAGCAGGCGCTGCGCGATTTCTACGCCATGGACCACGCGATGGTCTTTTCCACCGGATACCAGGCCAACCTCGGCATCATCTCGACCATCGCCGGCAAGGGCGATTACATCGTCCTCGACATCGACAGCCACGCCAGCATCTGGGACGGGTGCAAGCTGGGCGATGCCGAAGTGGTGCCGTTCAAGCACAACGATATCGAAGCGATGGAGAAACGCCTCAAGCGCATTCCCGAGGGCGCGGGCAAGCTGGTGATTCTCGAAGGCGTCTATTCGATGCTCGGCGACGTCGCCCCGCTAAAGGAGATGGTCCGCATCGCCAAGCAGCACGGCGCGATGGTGCTGGTGGACGAGGCGCATTCGATGGGCTTCATCGGCGAGAACGGGCGCGGCGTGGCCGAGAAGGCGGGCGTGATCGACGATGTCGATTTCATCATCGGCACCTTTTCCAAAAGCGTCGGCACGGTCGGCGGTTTCTGCGTTTCGAACCATCCCAAGTTCGAAATCATGCGGCTGGTCTGCCGCCCCTATGTCTTCACCGCCAGCCTGCCGCCGAGCGTGGTGGCGACCGCCGCCACCAGCATCCGCAAGCTGATGCACGGATCGAACAAGCGCGCGCATTTGTGGGAGAATTCCCGGAACCTGCACAGAGGCCTCAAGGAGCTGGGATTTAAGCTCGGGACGGAGGAGCCGCAAAGCGCGATCATCGCGGTGATCATGCCCGATCTGGAGCAGGGCGCGGCCATGTGGGAAGCGCTGATCAGGGAGGGGCTCTACGTCAACCTCGCGCGTCCCCCGGCAACACCCGCCAACATGACGCTGCTGCGCTGCTCGCTGTGCGCTGAACATTCCGAAGAGGAGGTTGAAACCATCCTCGGCATGTTCGAACGCGCGGGGCGCGCGGTGGGAATTATCTGATGGGATCGAGAAAGCTTTACGGGAGACGAAGCGTGCGGCAATAACCCGTGGCTGCAAGGGGTCGTTTCATGTCGGCAGATTCAGATAAAACTACCGGTCTGCGCGTTCTTGTTGTCGAGGACGAGGGGATGATCGCCATGCTCCTCGACGATATCCTCTCGCTTCTCGGCCATCGGGTTGCCGCATCCGCCGCGGCATTGCCCGATGCGCTCGCCGCCGCGCATCAGGACGAGTTCGACTGCGCCATCCTCGATCTCAATCTCAAGGGCGAATCGAGCATACCAGTGGCCGAAGCATTGGACGAGCGGGGCATCCCCTTCGGCTTTGCCAGCGGTTACGATGCGCCCGACCGGCCCGAGCGGTTTCGCCATGTGCCCACGCTGCTAAAGCCATTTGCAGCCGACGATGTCGAGCGACTGCTCGAGCGGATCAACGCCGTCAGTTAGCAGCTTGTCTCAGTCCCGGCTTCCCGCGCAGCTCACGCTGAGATGGCCCAGCGCTTCTTCCAGCTGCGCCCCGGTATAGGGCTTGATCACGATTCCGATGCAGCGATCGTCCGCATGGCGGTCGCGAAAGTCATCCTCCTGTTCGGCCCGCGCGGCGATCAGGATCGGCAGATCGGCGTGGAGTGCGCGAAATTCCTCGACCATTCGCTCCGGAAAACCGGCGTCGAGGAAAATGCAATCATAGCGCCCTTGCGCCGAGCGCACCTTCGCCAGTGCTTCGACCGGAGTCGCGGCCTCTTCCACCGTGAAGCCCGTCCGTGTGAGCACCTCTCCCGCCAGGCTCCGCACGGTGGGGTCTTCTTCGACCACCAGCAGCCGCCCGGTCTGCCCGCGCTCGAGCACGTCGCGCAATTTCTGCGCCAGCGCGGTATAGGTAAACGGCTTGGCGATCATCTCGACGCCCGCATCGAGACGCCCGCCGTGCACGATCGCATCGCGGGTATAGCCTGAGGTGTAGAGGACGCGCAGGCCCGATTGCCGCTCGCGCAATCTGGTCGCCAGTTCCTGCCCGCTCATCTCGGGCATCACGACATCGGTGAACAGCAGGTCGGGCTGCGTGGCGAGCTTCTCGACCAGCGCCAGCGCCGTGGGCCCGTCGGGTGCTTCACTCACGCGGTAACCCAGTTCGCGTAGGCAATCGACGGTATAGCTGCGCACATCCTCGTCGTCTTCTACCACCAGGATGTGTTCGGCCTGAGCGCTGGTTTCGACATCGCCATCTGTCGGCCGGTCCTCCTCGGCCTCGCTGACTGCGCCGGCCATTCGCGGGAGGTAGAGCTTGACGGTGGTGCCCTGCCCCTCTTCCGAATAGATCTTCACATGCCCGCCCGACTGCTTGACGAAGCCATAGACCATGCTGAGCCCAAGACCGGTGCCCTTGCCGACCTCCTTGGTGGTAAAGAAAGGCTCGAAGACTTTCTCCAGAAGATGGCGTGGCATGCCCGACCCGGTGTCGGTGACCGCGATCATCACATATTGACCCGGCGCGACCTCTGCGTGCTTCACCGTGTAATCCTCGTCGAGCCGCGCGTTGCTCAGCTCGATGGTGAGTTGACCACCTTCGGGCATCGCGTCGCGCGCGTTGACCGCCAGATTGATCAGAGCGGATTCGAGCTGGTTGGGATCGATCTCTGTGCGCCACAGGCTCGGCGAGGTGACGATGTCCAGCTTGACCGTCTCGCCCAGCGCGCGGTTGAGCAGGTCGGACATTCCCAGCACCAGCTTGCCCGCCTCCACCGGCTTGGGATCGAGCGGTTGACGCCGCGAGAAGGCGAGCAGCCGCTGGGTCAGCGCGGAGGCGCGTTGCGCGCCCTTTTGCGCCCCGTCGAGCGCGCGGCGAACGCGCGCATCACCATCCGAGGTGCCGAGCGCTCGCGTCGCCATGTCGATATTGCCGACCACCACCGTCAGTAGATTGTTGAAATCGTGCGCGATGCCCCCGGTGAGCTGTCCCACCGCTTCCATCGTCTGCGACTGGCGCAGCGCCTCTTCGGCTTGTTCACGCTCCTCTATCGCCCTCGCGACGCGGGTCTCCAGCGACTGGTTGAGTTCGCGCAAGGCATCCTCAGCCCGTCGCTTCTCGGCAATCTTGCGCTGGGCATCGTCGAAAAGCTGGGCATTGTCGATTGCAACCGCCGCCTGGCCGGCAATGCCCTCGACCAGGTGTTCGTGTCGGTCGGTAAAGCGCCCGGCCTCCTCATGACCGAAGAAGAGACCGCCCAGAACCTCCCCCGAACGGGAGGTTACCGGCACCGCCAGGTAGCTCCTCACCGGCAAATGGCCTGCCGGCATTCCGTTGTGCGGCTTGTTATGGCCGTAACGCCGATCCTGGGTAATGTCGTCGGACCGGACCGTGCAATCACCGTCGAACGTCGGCGCAAAAATATCGGTCTTGCGCGGCATCGGGAACTTGTCGAATTCGGCGCGGTCGACGCCCGAAATGGTGTAGAGCGTCATCCGCTCGCCAGCCTCATCGCGCGTGTTGTAGAAAAACGCGCCGAACTGCGCGCCGGTCAGTTCGACCCCGCTGTCGGTTACGGTCTGTACCACACGCTCGAGGTCGAGCTCTGCGGCCAGCACAGCGCCTGTGCGATTGAGCGTCTCCAGTCTTCCGCTCTCCTCAAGCAGGGCCTCGTCGCGCGCCTTCTCCTCGGCGATCCCACGAGCTTCGATGACCGTGCCGACAGTACGGCCGTCGCTTCCGCGAACCGGGCTGGCGGTGAAGGCCACGGGGTAGAAACTGCCGTCCTTGTGAACGAAGAGCTCTTCGCCTTCCGTCTGGTCTTCTTCCGGAAACGCGCGATCGATCGGGCACTCTTCCAGCGGATAGGGGCGTCCGTCGGGATATCGGTGATGGATGACATCGTGCAGCGGACGGCCTTGCATCTCCGCGAAGATGTAACCCGTCATCTCCTCGGCAGCGGGATTTGCGAATATGCAATGTTGGCGATCGTCCATCATGAAGATCGCCATCCTGGTATTGTTGATGATCGCGTCGAGCCGCTGAACCGCATCAAGCAGGGCCGCCTCGCTCTCGCGCAGCGCGTCCTCAGCCTCCTTGCGTTCGGTGAGATCGAACATTGCGCCGATCATCCGCACCGCCTCGCCACCCTCGTCCCGAATTATCGAGCCGCGGTCTAGCACGGGGGCGAAGGATCCATCGGCGCGGGCGAAGCGATATTCCTCGCTCCAGCGCTGCTCGTCCCCTCCGATCGCCGCAGTGATCGACTTTTTCACTCGACCTCGGTCGTCCGGGTGGATTTGTGCGACCCACCAGTCCCCGGTATGATCGATGGTTTCCAGGTCATGGCCAAAGCCCGTTCCAAGCGCCTCGTTCCATTGAACTGTGTCGCTTGAAAGGTCCCAGTCCCACACAGCATCCCTAGTGGCGGCGACTGCGGCGCGATAACGCTCCGCGACTTCGCGGAGGGCATCCTCGGTATCCTTGCGCGTGGTCACATCGCGGGTGACGGCGAGTTGGGCGGTGCCCCCCGCGGGCAGCGGGAGCGGGACCGCATGCGTTTCCATGCGCCGGCGGGTTCCCGCGAGGCCAACGATGTCGAATTCCCAGCTCAGGCTTTCGCCCGCGCAGACGCGGCGGTGGCGTTCTTCCCATTGGGCGCGGTGATCGGGATGGATCACATCGAAGATGCAGGCGCCCTCGACTTGCTGCGGATCTTCCGCCTCGATCATGGACAGGCCCGAGGCGTTCATCTGTATGAGCGTGCCGTCCTCGGCAACGATCTTGATGCATTCGGGCGTCGCGTCGAAGATCGCGCGCAGGCGCTCCTCGCTCTGGCGCAGCGCCTCTTCGGCGGCGACGGCCGCGCTGATCTCGGTATTGACGCCGAACCACCGCGCAACCTCGCCAGTGCCATCGCGCACCGGGTGGACCCGGGTGAGAAACGGGCGGAAAACCCCGTCCGCGCCCTTCAGCGGAAAGGACATCTCGAATGGCTCGCCCGTCGCGATCGAGGATTGCCAGCGCTCCATGACCTCAGGGAGGCGATCGGGATCATGCACCCCCTGCCAGCCCCAGCCTTCCATTTCCTCGATGGTGGTGCCGCAGTAATCGTGCCAGCGCCGGTTGTACCACACGATGTAGCCGTCGGCCTTGGCGATCCAGCACAGCGTGGGAATGTGGTCGGCGAAGAGCCGGAAAGTGGCGTCGTCGATGTTGTCCGCGGTCAGCTCCGGCAATCGGCCCTGCGCCTGCATTTCACGGCGCCAGTAATCCCGCCCATGATCCCAGGAGCCCCTCGACCGCATCGTTCACCCTCTATCGACCCAAATTGGCAAACTCAACGCGCGAGTTGGCATATGGTGCCTGCAAGCCGCGTTGTTGTTGCGAAGGTTCAGGCTGGCTGAACCGCCGTGGCGCGCTCGCACTTGTCGGCCACGCCTTCATCGCTGCTCGAAAACTGGGTGAGAGCGATGAAGCCGGCCACGACCAGCAGCACGAAGGCCGTGGTCACCGTGCCGAGATATTTGTCGATCACCCGCTTTATCGGCGCCCCGAACAGCCGGAACAGGATACCAACGGTCATGAAGATCATCGCCCGCGCGGCGAGGCTGGCGAGCACGAAGGGCACCAGCGCCATCTCGATGAATCCGGCGGTAATCGTCAGCAGCTTGAACGGAACCGGAGTGGCGCCCGCGATCAGGATCGCCTCCACATCGTATTCGCGCAGATAGCAGGCCGCGACGGGAAAGCTCTCGGTCAGGCCGAGGAGGCCGAGCAGCGGCTCACCCACGCTTTCATACAGGCCCCAGCCGATGGTGTAGCCGAGCAGCGCGCCGGCGACCGAGGACAGTGTCGCGATGGCGGCGAAGCGGATCGCCTTGGAAGGTTCGGCGAGGCACATCAGCCCGAGCAGGGGGTGCGGCGGGATCGGGAAAAAGCTCGCCTCGACGAAGCAAAAGAATGCCAGCCACCATTCGGCGGCCGGGTGCGCGGCTTTTTCCATCGTCCATTCGTAAAGGCCGCGCAGCGGTTTCATGATCATGGCGAGAGGAAGTCCTGTGGGAGGACCAACGGTCCCGAGCGGTTTCGCGCCGCTTAGGGCACACCGTATCCGTGCGCAATATCTCCTATATTTAACCGATTTGGCACTTTAATGTTGACATCGTGACACTCTTTGGTTAGTGAAGCGGAACATCGCGATAGTGTGATTCGAAAGCGGGGGGGGCTTCACGGGCCGCCGCCCGCTTCGCGTTTGCGGCACCTATCGCTCGGGACGGGGAGCGACGACATGACCAACACGAAAGGAGAGGCCGCGCCCGCATGGGTGGCGCGGTTCATCGATGCCTTGCGCGCCGGCAACGGCGTGCGGGCGGCCTGCCGGGCCGCCGGGGTGGCGGCTTCAACCCCCTATCACCGGCGCCGGGCCGATGCGGCCTTCCGTGCCGCGTGGGACGCGTGCCAGCCGGTGAAGGAGCAACGCAAGCGCCGCACCGGCCCCAAACCGCGCCGCGACGCAGGGCGGATCGAACAGTTCCTCGACGAACTGGCCGAAACCTCCAACATCGCCGCTGCCGCGGCGGTGGCCGATATCTCGGTGAGCAAGGTCTACCGGCTTCGGCGCACCGATCCGGACTTCGCGCGGCGGTGGTATGCCGCGCTGGCCGAAGGCTACGACAACCTCGAGATGGAGCTGCTGCAGTATCTGCGGTCCGGCGGTGGCGGAGGCGAAACCGGCGAAGCGTCCGAAGCCGCGAAGCGCCAGGTCGACACCGCCACGGCGCTGCGCAGCCTGGCCGCCCACCGCGAGAGCGTGGCGCGCGAGAATGGCCGCCGCACGCTGGCGGACGAGGCGACGACGATCGCCGCCATCAACGCCAAGATCGACGCGATGCGCGCGCGGGCCAAAGAGAGCGATGCGGCGATCCGCCAGGCGCGCAAGGCCACCGTGAAGCGGACCCGAACCGATGGCGAGACCTAAGCGCGCGCCCCCACGCACGGGCACTCGCGGGACCTGGCTGCGGCGGCCGGGAACTGCCGCCGATGCGGAGCGCGAGGAACTCGCCCGCCTGCTCGCCCCGCACGAACTCGCCGCGCTCGGCAGCTATTACTGGGAAGGCTGGGCGCGCGACGCGCAGCTGCCCCCGCAAGAGGCGTGGCGGACCTGGCTGATCTGCGCCGGGCGCGGGTTCGGCAAGACCCGCGCCGGGGCCGAATGGGTGCGCGATGTCGCGCGCCACGACGGCCATGCGCGGATCGCGCTGGTCGGCGCGAGCCTGACCGAGGTGAGGAATGTCATGGTCGAGGGCGACAGCGGCGTGCTCGCCGCCGCGCCGGGCGCGCTGGCGCCGGTGTTCGAGCCGAGCTTGCGCAAGTTGACCTGGGAGAACGGCGCGATCGCCTGGCTCTATTCGGCGGGCGAGCCCGAAAGCTTGCGCGGTCCGCAGCACAGCCACGCCTGGTGCGACGAGATCGCCAAGTGGGAGAATGCAAACGACCGTGCGATTTCCGCGTGGGACAACCTGCAATTGACCATGCGGCTGGGGACAAGCCCCCGCGTGCTGGCGACCACCACGCCGCGCAACGCGGCGCTGATGCACCGCATCCTGCGCGCGGTGCACGCCGGCAAGGTGGTGGTGGCGACCGGCCGGACGACCGACAACCGCGACATTCTGCCGGCCGATTACCTCGCCTCGATGATCGAGCAGTTCGCAGGCTCGGGCTTCGGCCGGCAGGAACTCGACGGCGAGATGATCGAAGAGGTCGAAGGGGCGCTGTGGAGCCGCGCGCTGCTCGACCGCTGCCGCGAGGCCGGGCCGAGCGAGGTGCTGGTGCGCAAGGTGGTCGGCGTCGACCCGCCGGCGAGCGACCGCGGCGACGAATGCGGGATCGTGGTCGCGGGAATTTCCGCCGAACGCAACGTGACCGTGCTGGCCGATGCGACGATCGGAAAGCCGAGCCCCGAACGCTGGGCGCGCGCGGTGGCCGCGGCGGCGCGGGCGTGGGACGCGGACCGGGTCGTCGCCGAGGCCAACCAGGGCGGCGACATGGTCGCCAGCGTGCTCAAGGCCGCCGACGTGACCCTGCCGGTCAAACTGGTCCGCGCGAGCCGGGGCAAGGCCGCACGGGCCGAGCCGGTTGCCGCTTACTACGAGGCTGGGCGGGTGCGCCACGCGGGTATGTTCGCAAAGCTGGAGGACCAGCTCTGCGGGCTGATGGCCGGCGGGCGCTACGAAGGGCCGGGGCGCTCGCCCGACCGCGCGGATGCGCTGGTGTGGGCGCTGAGCGAGCTGATGCAGGGGATGCGCGCGGGTCCACGGATAATTTCGTGGAATTGAATCTGAGGCGAGCTTGCTGTAAACAAGAAAGACTGAGGGGGGGCAATGTCAGAAAACGACCTGCTGACAATCGCAAAGGATTGCTGCCAAGAGCTATCTTGCGACATAGTTCTCATTAACACCGGGATGAACTCCGGCGTGGATGTCGAGTTGCGGCGCAAAGTGCACACTCGAGACGAGAAATCGGATCGGGTGGTCGCCGTCTTGATTACCGAAGGCGGACTTGCCGACGTTTCCTATCGCTGCGCGCGGATTCTACAGGCAAATTAC
>JBBSMH010000004.1:0-21131 GCA_038233275.1 Sphingomonadales bacterium
CCGCGACGTGGGCCGGGCCGCGCTGAGTGCCGAGACTGGCCAGCGCGGCTATCTCATCACTCTGGATCGCCGCTACCTCGAATCCTATCTCGCGGGTCAGGAGCAGATCGAGCCCTCGCTGCGCAGATTGCGCGAGCTGATCGGCCCCGATGGCTCGCCGCGCCAGATCGAATTGCTCGACCAGGTCGAAACCCTGGCGGGCGCGCGCTTCGCCGATCTCGATGAATCGGTCATGCTGATCCAACAGGGACGTCTGATCGACGCTCGGCGCGCGATCCTGACGGACGAGGGGCAGGCGGCGATGGAACGCTTGCGCCGCGCCATCCGCGAAATGGAGCGGATCGAATATGAGATGCTTTCGGACGCTACCGCGGAAACCGCGCGAGCCGAAGCGCGCGTGGTGCCCATGTTGGGCGGGCTCGCGCTGTTGTTGGTGCTGACGATGCTGTCCGCGCTTCGTCTGGCTGGCCGCGCCGCGAGGGCGGAAACCGAGGCGGCGCAGGCCGCCGCTCTCGGTGAGGCTCGCGACAGGGCAGACCTGCTCGCACGCGAACTCAACCACCGGGTGAAAAACCTGTTCGCGGTCGTCCTGGCGATCGTGCAGCTCAGCGCACGCGACAGGCCGGAAGCGAAACCCGTGACCGACAGCATCGCCGAACGCATCCGAGCCCTGTTGACCGCACATGAGGTTTCGCAAGGCGAGCTCGAAAAACAGGTCGCATCGCTAACCGCACTCATCGAGACCACGCTCGCGCCCTATCGCTCCGACAAGCTCAGGGCGAGCATCGAGGGGGAGGATATCATGCTTCCCGCCAAGCAGGTTACCCCGCTCGGGCTGGTGCTCCACGAATTGACCACCAACGCGGTCAAATACGGCGCCTGGGCAAAAGGCGGGACGATCGATGTGTCCTGGAAAAGGGTCGACGATACGCTTGAACTCATCTGGCGCGAAAAAGGCGCCGGGCTTGCCGAACGTCCCGAGCGCCAGGGCTTCGGGAGCATGCTGATGACCAGCGCTGCGCGCCAGTTCGGCGGCAGTCTCGAGCGCGAGTTCGACGAGGACGGCGCGAAGGTCACGATCACCCTGCCCGTCGCCGCATAAACCCCTGCACGCGGTTGTTTTCATCCGGTCGGCCCAGTAGTCGTTGCCCGCATGCTCGAACGCTACCACCCTGACAATTGGCTCGTCTCCTGGGAGGGGCTGGTGCACACGGGCGTTGCGCTGGGGGTCGCGTTTCTCCTCGCCTTCATCCTGCACTGGATCGTGTTCAACATCGCGCGGCGCGTGGTACGCCTCAGCCCGAGCCAGATCGACGATGCGATCATGGACCAGGTCCGCGCACCCACCCGCTGGTTGCTGGTCGGCTTTGCCATCTCGGTCGCCGCTGCCAATGATGCGCTGGTTGGCCCGGGGTGGGACATTGCCGCGCGCTTTGTCGTCCCCGTACTGATCGCCTGGGTTGCCTTCCGCGCGGTCAAGGGGCTGGAAATCGGCCTTCAAGCCACCAATTTCGGCGGGGACCCGGTGGCGGCGCGCAGCCATCAGACGCGGATCGCCATTCTCTCGCGCACCGCGCGCGTCGCCATTCTCATCATTGCCGTTTCCCTGGTCCTGCTCGCGATACCCGGCGTGCGCGAAGTTGGCGTGACGCTGATGGCCTCTGCCGGCCTTGCAGCGCTGGCAATCGGCGCGGCCGCGCAGCCGGCCCTCAAATCGCTCATCGCAGGTCTTCAGGTCGCGATAAGCCAGCCGATCCGCATCGGCGATCTGGTCAAGGTCGACGGGCAGGTGGGGCGCATCGAGGAAATCCGCATGAGCTACGTCGCGGTCCGCACCTGGGACGAGCGAGCGATAGTGGTTCCTACATCGCGCTTCCTCGAGGAGAGCTTCGAAAACTGGTCGCGGGTGAGCGAGGCCCTGACGGGGCCGGTCTTTCTGCACCTCGACCCGGCGACCGACATCGAGCCCATCCGCGAGGAGTTCACTCGCTTCGTGGAAGGTCATGAGTTGTGGGACGGCCGCACCGCGCAGGCCTTGATGACCGAAGCCTATCCGGAAAGCATCGAACTGCGCCTAGCGATGAGCTCGGCAAGCATTGGCAACCTGTGGAAGCTGCGTTGCGCGGCACGCGAACACATGCTCCAATGGCTGCGCGAGGAGATGCCTGGCGCACTGATCCGGCACCGGCTCGAGGTTGAATCCGCGAACGAACGGGCGATGAAGGGCTGACTCTACTCGCCGCGCTTATTCGATCGGCGTCGCCTTTCCACTGCCGTGCTTCTTGTCGCGCGTCGGTTCGACCATGCCTTCATGAATGAAGCCGATGGGGGAAACCTGCGCCGCGCGCTTCTTCAGCTCGCCGCGCATCTTCTTGTATTCCTCCTCCATCTTTTCGGTCACCGTGGCGCGCGATTCCTTCAGTGCTCCCTCGAAGTCGGCTCTGGTGACCTGTGCGACATCGCCCCCGCCCCGTTGTAGAGCGACGAGGCCGGCGCGGCGAACGACGTCTTCGAGATCCGCCCCGGTGAAGCGGGCCGTGCCCTTGGCGATGGCGGTCAGCTCGACATCATCCGCCAGCGGCATGTTGCGAGTATGGATTGTGAGAATGTGCTCGCGGCCCTCCTTGTCGGGCGTCCCGACATAGACCAGTTCGTCGAACCGCCCCGGCCGCAACAGCGCCGGATCGACCAGCGTCGGCCTGTTCGTCGCACCGATCACCACCACCGACTGCAGCTCTTCCAACCCGTCCATCTCGGCCAAGATGGTGTTGACCACGCGCCCGGTCACCTGGGGCTCGCCCTGACCGCTGCCGCGTGCGGGCACTAGGCTGTCGATCTCGTCGATGAAGACCACGCAGGGCGCCACCGATCGTGCGCGGCGGAACATGCGCGCGATCTGCTGCTCGCTCTCGCCGTACCATTTGCTCAGCAGGTCGGAGCTTTTCATGGAGATGAAATTGGCCTCCGCCTCCTTGGCGACCGCCTTGGCGAGCAAGGTCTTACCCGTGCCTGGCGGTCCATAGAGCAGAAAACCCTTGGCCGGGCGGATGCCGAGGCGGTGGAAAGCCTCGGGTTGCTTCATCGGCAGTTCGATGCCTTCCTTCAGCTTGTCGATTGCATCGCTCACTCCGCCAATGTCGCTCCAGGCGACATTGGGTACCTGGACCATCACCTCGCGCATGGCGGAGGGCTGGATGCGCTTCAGTGCGGTGATGAAATCCTCGCGGCTGACATAGAGATCGTCGAGCACCTCGGGGGGAATGGTCCGCTCGTCGAGATCGAGGCGGGGCATGATCCGCCGCACCGCGTCGATCGCCGCTTCGCGCGCCAGCGCTGCAATGTCGGCCCCGACGAAGCCATGCGTGGTGCGCGCCAGCTCTGCGAGATCGACCTTGTCGCCGAGCGGCATGCCGCGAGTGTGGATTGCCAGTATTTCGCGTCGACCGTTCTCGTCGGGAACGCCGATTACGATCTCCCGGTCGAAACGGCCCGGGCGGCGCAGCGCCTCGTCGATCGCATCTGGACGATTGGTGGCAGCGATCACCACCACGTTGGCGCGCGCCTCCAGCCCGTCCATCAGCGTCAGTAACTGCGCGACCAGCCGCTTTTCCGCTTCGCCGTGAACGCGATCGCGCTTGGGAGCGATGGAATCGATCTCATCGATAAAGATTATTGCGGGCGCGTTGCGGCTCGCCTCCTCGAACACTTCACGCAGGCGCTTCTCGCTTTCGCCATAACCCGAACCCATGATCTCGGGGCCGTTGATGATCGAGATGTGCGCGTCGCTCTCGTTCGCCACAGCCTGGGCAAGCCGGGTCTTGCCCGTACCGGGCGGGCCGTGAAGCAGCACGCCCTTGGGCGGATCGACTCCCAGACGCGTGAACAATTCGGGGTATCGCAACGGCAATTCGACCATTTCGCGCAATTGCTGGATTGTCTCGCCCATGCCGCCGACATCGTCGTAATTGACCACCGCGCGCACATCGCGCGAGGGCTCGAATTCGGCGCGCAGCTCGACCTCGGTGTTTTCGTCGATATGGACGATGCCCTTGGGCTTGGTCGAAACGACCGTGAGACGGATCTGCGTGAGAGCATAGGCCGGGGCGTTGAACATACGGCGCACTTCGGGCGGCATGTTTTGCACCGGCTGTTGGCCGGTGGTGGCGACGAGGTCGCCGGCGAGCAGCGGCCGTTTGAAGAAATTGCGCTTGAGCGCCTGGGTCGGGCCCTGGAGACGCATGTCGCGCTGGGCGGGCGCGAAAACTACGCGGGTCGCTGGCCGCGATTGAGCGACGGCAATATGGACGTGTTCGCCCGATCCGCATTCGGCATTGCCGCGCTGCAATCCGTCGAGGCGCACGACGTCGAGCGCCTGGTCTTCATCATAGGCAGGCATGGCCACTGCCGGAGTCGCGCGCTTTCCGCGCACTTCGACCACATCGCCTTCGGTGATGCCCAGCGTCTGGAAGGCCGAACGCGGCAGCCGGGCTATCCCTTGCCCCGATTCCTCCTGCCGGGCCGCGGCGACCTGCAAACGAACGGTCTTCTCGTCGAGCGCGGCATCGGCGTCGGCCATGGGCGAATTATCCTCTTGTCACCACGAGTTTGTCGAAGGACAGGTAGTAACCCGCCCCTCCCGATGCAAATGTGCGAAAGAGCATTTTGGGTCCGCGACGGCTGCCTCCGATGCGACCGAACGCCAAGAAAAAGGCCCGGCTGGAAAACCAGCCGAGCCGAAAAGTCTTGGGAGAGGATGCCTGAAAGGCAGCACCATATGTGCACTTGCAGCAAATTTTTTGCAAATGCGAAAAGAACAGCTTCTGTTGCGCGCAATGCAATACGCCACGAACAAATCGTCCGCGTGACTTCGCCCCGACCGGCAGCTAAGCGTTTCGCCATGAACAAGCTTTATCCCCACGCCGCCGCTGCCCTCGACGGGCTGGTCAAGGACGGCATGCTCATCGCCAGCGGGGGCTTCGGCCTGTGCGGCATTCCCGAACGTCTTCTCGATGCGATCCGCGATAGCGGGGTCAAGGACCTCACCTTCGCGAGCAACAATGCGGGGATCGACAATGAAGGCATCGGCAAGCTGCTGCGCACCCGCCAGGTGAAGAAAATGATTTCGTCCTATGTCGGCGAGAACAAGGAATTCGAGCGGCAATTTCTCGCCGGCGAACTCGAGGTTGAGTTCTGCCCGCAAGGTACGCTCGCCGAGCGCATGCGTGCCGGAGGCGCGGGCATTCCTGGGTTCTATACCAGGACCGGCGTCGGGACACAGGTCGCCGAGGGTAAGGAAGTGATGCAGTTCGACGGGGAAGACTATATCCTCGAACGCGGGATCTTTGCCGACCTCGCCATCGTCAAAGGATGGAAGGCCGATGAGACGGGCAATCTCATGTTCCGCAAGACCGCCCGCAATTTCAATCAGCCCGCCGCGACATGCGGGAAGGTGTGCGTCGTGGAAGTGGAGGAAATCGTGCCGGCCGGGTCGCTCGACCCCGATTGTATCCATCTTCCGGGCGTGTTCGTGAACCGCATGATCGTGGGTGCGCCCTACGACAAGAAGATCGAATTTTGTACGACCCGCGAAAGGTCCGAGCGCGAGGTCGCGTGAGACTAGGCCGGTTCCTTTCCTCAACCGCCTTGCTTGGCGCGGCCTGCCTCCTGTCGGGCTGCCTTGCCGTAGCCGTGCCGATCGCGGCGGGCGCGGCGATGAGCGGGAAGCTGGGAAAGAATGAAAAACAGGTGGAAACAGTGGCTGCGGCGCCAAGACCCACCGGCCCGGCATCGCTCGACCCCGTGGGGATCGCCACCGGGGAACTTTCCACACCCGGCACAAGCTCCACGCTTGCCGACGGGACGAAGGTTACTTTCGTTTCGCGGGGAGAAATGCCGCCGCCCGCCGGCGCGGGGAATTCCGAACAAGCAGGCCTTATCGATCGTTTCTTCGGCTATGCGCTGGCGCAAACCGGACGCGATCCGGCGAGGACCCCGCGAGACAGCGCGCTGCTCGCGGCCCCTGGCCTGCTGCGGCCCGAACGCATGGCGTGCGCTTCGCGCCCGCCCGCCGTGCTGATCGACATCGACCCCGGCAAGGGAACTTTCGATCCGCTGGTCGCCGCCCAGCCGCATCCGCGCCTGCCGCAAGCGCTAGCGGCACTGCGCGCCCGCGAAATATCGGTGTTCTGGATTTCACGGCTGGGAGAGGGCTTCGGCGACTCGCTGCGTGAAGTCCTGGCCGAAACGGGGCTCGATCCGCGTGGAGAGGACCAGTTGCTGCTTCTGCGTACGCTTGACGAGCGCAAGCAGACCCGCCGTGTCGAGATCGCCCGGCGATATTGCCCGGTCGCGGTACTGGGTGACGAGCGCGCCGACTTCGATGAGCTCTATCTCTATCTCAAGCATCCCGAGACAGCACTCGCGCTCGATGCGATGCTCGATGCGGGGTGGTTCCTGCTCGATCGGGTGATCGCCGAAGCGCCCGGCACGTCGCTTGTAGCTGACAGGGAGGCCCGATGAAGTATTTCGCACCCGTGCTCACCGTCTTCGCACTCTCGGCTTGTGCAACCGTTCCTGCGGACTGGGGGAGGCTCCGTCTTCCCCCTCCGGCGGCGAGGCGGCTGTGCCCGACGGCATGCGCTGGCTCTATGGGTCGGGAGAGGCAGCCGCGGCTTCGATCCAGACCTGGCGCCACATTGCGGATTTCGCCATTGCCCGCGCTGCCGAGACCCCCGCAATTTCGGTGCCGCTCGGCCTGCCCGATGCCGCAGGCGGTGTCGGGACCACAGCCTGCACCGGCAAACCGCCCGCCGCCGTTTTCGATGTGGACGAGACCGTGCTGCTCAATACCGGCTATGAGTATTGGCAGGCCTTGAGCGGCAGACCTTTCGACGCGAAAGAATGGGCGCAATGGGAAAGCGAAGGCACGGGCATTGCCAAGCCGGTGCCCGGTGCAGTCACGGGCTTGCGCCGCCTGCGCGAGGCAGGGGTTGCGGTGATATTCAACACCAATCGCAATTCCGCCACCGCCGCGGGAACGGCTGCAGCCATCGCTGCAGCGGGCGCGGGCGAAGCCCTTCACCGGGAAACGCTGTTCCTTCGCGGGGATGACGCCATGGGCAGCCGCAAGGACGGTCGGCGGGCCACGATCGCCGCGAAATACTGCATTGTCGCAATGGCGGGCGACAACCTCGGAGATTTCGCGGATGTGTTCAATGCCGACGAGGATGCGATCGGGGTACGCCGCGCCATGGCCGCGCGTGGGGATTATGCGCAATTGTGGGGCAATGGCTGGTTTCTGGTCCCAAACCCTGTCTATGGCGCGTGGCAGAACGGCAGCCTGAACGATGTGTTTCCTCCCGACTCCCGCTGGAAACCGACCCCCGGCGACGCTCCGGCAATCATGGACGAAAGCGAATAACGATGATCGACACCGCAAAAAAAATCGGCTGGGACCGCAACGAGATGGCCGCGCGCGCCGCGCAAGAGCTTGAGGATGGCTATTACGTCAACCTCGGGATCGGCATCCCCACGCTGGTCGCCAACCACATCCCGGCCGGTATGCAGGTGACGCTGCAAAGCGAAAACGGCATGCTGGGCATCGGCCCGTTCCCCTATGACGACGAGGTCGATCCCGACCTCATCAATGCCGGCAAGCAAACCATCAGCGAGCTGCCGCATACCGCCTATTTCGACAGCGCGACGAGCTTTTCCATGATCCGCGGCGGCCATATCGACCTGACGGTATTGGGGGCGATGGAAGTGGCCGAGAACGGCGACATCGCCAATTGGATGATTCCCGGCAAGATGATCAAGGGCATGGGCGGCGCGATGGACCTCGTCGCCGGGGTCAAGAAGATCATCGTGGTGATGGATCACACCGCCAAGGATGGCAGCCCCAAGTTCATTCCGGAATGCACTCTGCCGCTGACAGGGACGAACGTCGTGGACATGATCATAACCAACCTCGCGGTGTTCCACCGCAAGGACCACGACAGCCCGTTCCGCCTGATCGAAATCGCGCCGGGTGCGAGTGTGCAAGATGTGGCCGAGCAGACCACCGCCGCTTACGAAGTCGCGATCTAGGCGGCGGCGTCGCGCACCCTATGTGGTTCGACCGGCCCCGCAACTTCGGCAGTCCGCTCGCGGGACTCAAGGTGCTCGAGCTCGCCCGAGTGCTCGCCGGACCTTGGGCAGGCCAGATTTTGGCCGACTTGGGTGCTGACGTCATCAAGGTGGAAAGCCCCGAGGGAGACGGCACGCGTCAGTGGGGGCCGCCGTGGATCGAGCGCGCCGACGGGGAGCGCGAGGCGGCCTATTATCACGCCACCAATCGCGGCAAGCGATCGATCATCGCGGATTTCAAGCAAGCTGAGGATCTGGCTCGCGTACGCGCCCTCGCCGACGAGGCCGATGTCGTCATCGAAAACTTCAAGGCCGGCACGCTGGCTAAATTCGGCCTCGACTACTCAGCTTTATTCAAAACGAACCCGCGCCTCGTTTATTGCTCGATCACGGGATTCGGACAGACCGGGCCGCGCAGCGCCGAGGCGGGATACGATTTCGTCATCCAGGCGATGAGCGGCCTAATGGCGCTGACGGGCGAACCCGAAGGCAAGCCTATGAAGATGGGGGTCTCGATTTCCGACCTGACCTGCGGGCTTTACGCCGTCATCGGCATCCAGGCGGCGCTGGCGATGCGGGAGCACAGCGGCCGCGGACAACATGTCGACATGGCGCTGCTCGATTGTTCGGTAGGTCTGCTGGCGAGCCAGGCGCTTCACTACCTTGTTACCGGAGACAATCCACCGCGGATGGGCAACGCCCACGCGCAGGTCAGCGCCTATGGCGTGTTCCCGGTCAGCGGGGGCGAAATCGTCCTCGCCCCCGCCAACGATAGTCTTTTCCGCAAGCTACTGACGCTATTGGGCCGCGACGATTTGTTGGACGAACCCCGTTTCGCAACCAACGAGACCCGGCTCGCCAATCGCGACGAACTCGACACAATCATCGCCGGAGAGACCGCCAAATGGGAAAAAGCCGAGCTGCTCGCGCAATGCGAAGCTGTCGGCATCCCGGCTGGCGCGATAAATGCAATCGACGCGGTTTTCGCCGATCCGCAGGTGCAGGCGCGCGGGATGCGCGTCGACCTGGGCGGCATCCCCGGCGTGCGTAGCCCGTTTACCTTTTCCGATGCCGAGCTGGCCTTGGACCGGCCCTCTCCGCGCAAGGGCGAAGACCAGCCGAAGTAAGACTTCAGCCGACCGCTGCTTTCATTTCTTCCACCAGATCGACGCGTTCCCAGGGGAACAAATCGCCCTCGGCGGTGCGGCCAAAGTGGCCGTAAGCCGCGCTCTTGCGGTAGATCGGCTTGTTGAGCCCCAGATGGGTGCGGATGGCTCGAGGGGTCAGCCCGCCGAGCGAGGAAATTCTCTGGATGGCTTCCTCCAGCCGAGCGTCTTCCACCTTACCCGTGCCGTGCGTATCGACATACAGCGATAGCGGCTCCGACACCCCGATGGCATAGGCTAGCTGGATCGTGCAACGGCGAGCCAGCCCCGCCGCGACGATGTTCTTGGCCAGATAGCGGGCGATGTATGCGGCCGAGCGATCGACCTTGGTCGGATCCTTGCCGCTGAAAGCCCCACCCCCGTGCGGTGCGGCGCCGCCATAAGTATCGACAATGATTTTGCGCCCGGTCAGACCGGCGTCGCCGTCCGGCCCGCCGATCTCGAAAGCGCCGGTGGGGTTGATGTGCCACTTTGTCTCGGCAGAAACCCATCCTTCGGGCAGGATTTCGCCGACGACCCGCTTGACGTAATCCTTGAGCTCGGCCTCTTTTCCACCTTCGTGATAACCCTTGGCGTGCTGGGACGAGACCACCACTGCGGTGCATGCGACGGGCACACCGTTCCGGTATCGCAAAGTAAGCTGGCTCTTGGCGTCGGGTTCGAGAAAGGGAGCGGCACCGCTCTTGCGATCCGCGGCGAGCCGCTCGAGTATCTTGTGGCTGTAATCCAGCGGAGCCGGCATCAGATCGGGCGTCTCGTCGCAAGCGAAACCGAACATGATGCCCTGATCGCCCGCGCCTTCGTCCTTGTTGCCGCTCGCATCCACACCCTGGGCGATCTCGCTCGACTGCCCGTGGAGGTGATTTTCAAAAATCAGCGTCTGCCAATGGAAGCCGTCCTGCTCATACCCGATCTCGCGCACGGTGCGGCGAACCGCCTGCTCGATCTCTTCCTTCGCACCGGGAGCCCAGCCGCCGTTTTCCGCCCAATCCTCGCGGCCCGCATCGTACATCGGGGCGCAGCGGATTTCGCCCGACAGGATGACGCGCTGCGTCGTCGTCATCGTCTCGCAGGCGACGCGCGCCTCGGGGTCCTTCGACAACATCAAATCCACGATGGCGTCGGAAATCTGGTCGGACACCTTGTCGGGATGGCCTTCCGAGACACTCTCGGAAGTGAACAGGAAATCAGAACGCATGGAAAATCCGATATAAGGAAAGCTTTATGTCGAGCTTCACTAGCGCCTTGCCATATGGCTGGCAACCGCGGCGGCGGCCAGCAGGCCCACACCCCAAATAAGGGTCAGCCAATGGCCAAGGCGCGCGAAAGGCGTGGCAGGAAGGGGGGGTGGGACCCGCGTGTCGATCCGGCCCTCGCGGCGCATGCCTATACTGTGCCTCACGACACCGCGAGCATCGATAACTGCGCTGATTCCAGTGGTGGTCGAGCGCAGCACGGGCAGGCCCTCCTCGATCGCGCGCATGCGTGCCTGGGCCAGGTGTTGCGGCGGCCCCCAACTTCCGAACCAGCCATCGTTCGACGGATTGAAGATATAATCGGGCCTCTGGACGGGATCGACGACTTCGCCTGAAAACACGATCTCGTAGCAGATCTGCATGCCCGCCTTGCCCCATGCGCCGAAGTCGAAAGTCTGGGGCCCCGGTCCGGGGATGAAATCGATGCTCCCGGCCACCAGCCGCGTCGCTCCGAGCGGTTCCAGAAGCGCGCGCATGGGCAAATATTCGCCGTAAGGCACCAGATGCGCCTTAGCGTAGCGCGGTCCCAGGGTGCCGTCGGAGAAGATGGGGGTGATCGAGTTGTAAGCGCCGACCGCACGCTCGACACCGTTGGCTTCGCCGATTTCCAGATCGACTGCGCCGGTCAGCAGCAGGCCACCCTCGCCAACCGTACGCCCGATGCGGTAGCGCGCGAAATCCGGATCGCCTGCCGCGGTCATCCGCGTGTAGTAGCGCTGCGGATACCCTGGCCTGAGATAGTCGGGGACGCTCGATTCGGGCCACAGGACCAGCCGGCGTTCGGTTCTCTCTTGCGCAGCCGACAGTCTCGCGAGCCGGAGGAACTGCGTTTCGTAATTGCTGGGATCGTCGAGAACTTCCTGACGGATGTCCGGCTGGACCAGCGTAAGCGGAAGCGTGCCCTCGCGTGGCTCGACCGCCGGCCAGTACATGCCGAGCACGAGCAATCCCGAAATCAGTCCGAGCGGCAGCCAGCTTCGCCTCGAGACGAGAGTGGCGAGCGCCGCCATCAGCGTGACGAGCAGGCCCGAGAGCGCGTAGGTCCCGGTGTAGGGCAGCAGCGCCGCCATGCCGGTGCGGCTGGCCGGGCCCAGTGCCAGCATCGACAGCGGGCCCCATGCATAGCCGGTGAAGACCCAGCTGCGCAGCCACTCACCGAGAATCCACGTGCCCCCGAACGCGAATGCGAAGCTCCAGACCTTGCCTTCACGACCCGCGATCGCCCGCGCCAGGCCCGCAGCAATCGCGGGATAGAGGGCAAGGTAAAGCGCGAGCAGCGGAACCGCGATCCAACCCAGCGCAGCCGGCATCTCCGACTGGTAGGTGAAGGCGGTGGCGATCCAATTATCGACCGCGGTGAAGTGGGCCACACCGAACAGCCAGCCGCGCCAGGCGGCCTGGCGCCATCCGGCGCTTCGCCATACCAGCCAAGCCAAACCGGCAACGCCCGCCAGCCCCACAGGCCATAACCCCAGCGGCGGGAAGCCTACGCAGGAGGCCACCCCAAGTGCCAGCGCGGCCCAATTGGGATGTTCGTTCAGGAAACGCGTCACCCGTTGCATCGCGCCGATGTCATAGCGAGGCCTGGGTCTGATCAAGCGCCGAGGGTCAGCCGACCGCGCTCAGCGTATCGCCATCGCCATCGTCCGACGATTTGCGGCGACGGCGCGGGGCAGGCTTGTTCGCGCCGCCGTCTTCGCCGGCGCCGATCGAGGGCGGGAGTGCCGCCGCATCGATCTCGGAACCGCCGTTGTCTTTCTGCCGCACTGCGCGCTTCTTCGGCTTCTCCTCGCGGACGAAAGGATTGTCCTCGGGCTCGTACCGTTCGCCCTCGTCATCGTCGCTGTCGGACCTGTCGGACCTGTCGGGCGAGGTATTGCGGCCACCCGGCCCTTCGTCGCGATCGTCGCGGTGGCCCCGGGCACGGCGGTTGTTGCCGCCCCCGCGGCGATCCTCCCCATCGTCGTCGCTGTCGTCGTCATCGTCGGACGAGTCGCGTCCGTCGCTCCGCTTCCCGCGCACCTCGTCCTGGCGAGCCTTGTTGCCGGCGATCACGCGGAAGTAGTGATCAGCAAACTGGAGGTAATACTCCTGCTGCACCCGGTCACCATTGTGCTGCGCGTCCTGCGCGAGCTTTTTGTACTTGTCGAGCAATTGGGGCGCATTGCCCCGGGCGCGGCTGTCAATGCGGTTGCCCGCATTGCCGCCCCCGCTCTGATTGCGATTGCCGCGACCGCGGCGGCGGTTATTCCGAATGTTGTTCAAGGGAATTTCTATCCTCTTCGTGGCGCGGCGCGAACCCCTGTCCGCCTTGTGCCGCCTACCCCTCGCTTGCCCGCATTGCGTGCGAGCCCTGAGCCCTTTGTCATGCAGCTACCGCGGGGCTGTTGCCTCGCCTTGCACCGCAGGATTTTGGAGCTAGACCCGAATGGCAGCGATCCCTTCGCCCACCCTCGGCCTGATCCGCTAGGTAAAGCGTCGAATCCGCTTTGCCAAGTCCTAAGTACAAATGATCACCCGATCACGCCCGGCCAGATCGGGGCGTACTTCCACAGAAAATCCAGCTTCCACGGCGATTTCGCGTACCGAACTGCCCTGGGAGGCGCCGATCTCGAATATTGCGACACCCTGGGGGACGAGGAGTTGGCGGAGCTGCGGGAAAAGCACCCGATAGTCGGCCAGACCGTCCGGCCCCGAGAAAAGCGCCAGGGCAGGTTCGTAATCGCGGACTGACACGTCGATCCCTGCATCCTCCTCGATATAGGGAGGATTGCACAATATCAGGTCGAATTCGCCCAGGGCGTCGCCCCAGCCGCACTCGTGCCAGTCGGATAGAAGCCATTCGGCACGCGAAGCCAGCCCCAAGCGATGGGCATTCCCATCCGCCACCTTGAGTGCGGCAGCGGAGCAATCCAGCCCGCTACCTTGGGCTCGCGGACATTCGGCCAGCATGGTGAGCAGCAGCGCTCCGCTTCCCGTGCCAAGGTCGAGAATGCGCCGGGCGTCGGCTTTGCGCTCCTGCGCCGCGTCGATCACCGTTTCGCTGTCGGATCGCGGGATCAGCGTGGCAGGCGTGACCGTGAACACACGGCCGTAGAATTCTTGCTTCCCGACAATATGCGCGATCGGCTCCTGCCGAGCCCGGCGCTCGACCAGAGCGGCGAAACAGGCCGGGCTCTCGGCATCCATGAAACGCAGCAGCATATCGGACCGCGACTGGCCCAGGGCATGCGCCATCAGCAATTCGGCATCGAGACGGGCAGTGTCGCTGGTGACGGATAGTCGCGCCGTCGCCTCCCGCAACCCTACTGCGACCCTCATTCTTCCAGCGCCGCGAGCCGCTTGGCTTCGTCTTCGGCGATCAGGGCATCGACAAGTTCGCCCAGTCCAGGTCCCGCGAGAATCTCGGGCAGCTTGTGCAGAGTAAGACCGATGCGGTGGTCGGTCACGCGCCCTTGCGGGAAATTGTAGGTGCGGATTCGTTCGGAGCGGTCCCCGCTGCCGACCATCGCCTTTCTGGCAGCGGCCTCGGCCCCCTCGGTCTCCTCGCGCTGACGGTCGTAAAGCCGCGCGCGCAGCACCTGCATCGCCTTTTCGCGGTTCTTGTGCTGGCTGCGCCCGTCCTGGCAGGTGACGATTGTGTTGGTCGGCAAATGGGTGATGCGTACCGCGCTGTCGGTGGTATTCACATGCTGGCCACCGGCACCGCTCGCCCGGTAGACGTCGATCTTGAGGTCTTTCTCCTCGATCTGGACATCGACTGCGTCGGGCTCGGGGAGCACGGCAACGGTCGCCGCCGACGTGTGGATTCGTCCGCCGCTTTCGGTCTCGGGGACGCGCTGGACGCGGTGAACCCCGCTTTCGAACTTGAGCTTCGCGAAAACGCCCGTGCCGGCGATATTGGCGACGATTTCCTTGAAGCCACCGACTTCGGAGGCGCTCATGCTCACCGGCTCGATCCGCCAACCCTGCTCGGCAGCAAAGCGTTCGTACATGCGATAAAGATCGCCCGCGAACAGCGCCGCCTCGTCGCCGCCCGTGCCAGCGCGGATTTCGAGCATGGCGGGTTTGCTATCCGCACTATCGCGCGGGAGCATGGCGATGGCCAGTTCGCGCTCGGCTTCGGGCAGCCGCTTCTTCAGCGCGGCGATTTCCTCCTCCGCCATCGCCTTCATTTCGGGATCGGCGAGCATATCCTGGAGGCTCGCGATCTCCTCGCGCACCGCCTTCACCTCGGCCGCAACCTTCGCCACCGGCTCCAGTTCGGCGTAGTCGCGGCTCGCCCTGACGAATTCCTCGCCCTCGAGCGTGCCCGAAGCCATCCGCGCCTCGAGCTCGGCGAAGCGGTGCGCGATCTGATCGAGACGTTCGGCGGGGATGGTCACTTCAAGCCCCTCCCCTTCAGGGGAGGGGTTGGGGTGGGGGCTGTGCGTTCGCGCGCTAGACCGCCTGACAGCCCCCACTCCCCGACCCTCTCCCCTGAAGGGGAGAGGGAGAGCGCGATCTGATCAGCTAACTGAATGCAGTTTCTCACGACACCGCATCGGCAAAAGCCTGAACAATCGCTTCCTTCAGTTCATCTGATGCGGTCGCCGAGCGCAAGTGGTGTCCTAATATCCCACCGCGATGAGCAGCGGAAGAAACCACCATGGGTTCGAGCTTGACGGCCTTGTCGAACCTTTTTCGAGGTGACCCGGAGGTAACCAGTTCAACCGAGATGCCGCGACTTCTGAGCAATGAAGCAGCGCGTCCAGCCCAAGCCATTGTCTCCTCATCTTCGACGGCGATAGCGAGTTTAAGGGGCTCAGCCTCCCGCTCCCCCACCAACATCGCCAGCCGCTCGATTCCCGCCGCCCAGCCGACCGCCGGGGTCGCTGGGCCGCCCAGCGATTCCATCAGCCCGTCGTAGCGTCCACCACCCAGCACGGTACCCTGTGCTCCAAGTCGATTCGTGACGAATTCGAACGCGGTGTGGCGGTAGTAGTCGAGGCCGCGCACGAGTGTCGGGTCGCGCTGCCACTTGACGCCCGCCGCATCGAGCCCGCGGGTGACCTGTTCGAAGAAACGAAGCGCTTCATCGGACAGGAAACAGTCGATTTGAAGCGCTTCATTGACATGTTTCCGGTCGCGCGGGTCCTTGCTGTCGAGGATGCGCAGCGGGTTCTTCTCGAGCCGCTCCTGCGAATCCTCGCTCAGCTCGTCCTTCACGCTGCGGAAGTGCGCGACCAGCGCCGTGCGCCAGTTTTCGCGGCTGTCGGCGTCGCCGAGCGTGTTGAGCTGCAGCGTCACCCCGTCAGCGATCCCCAGCTCCTTCAAAAGCTGGTCGGCCATAGCCAGCAGCTCGACATCGGCTTGCGGTTCGGCCGCGCCGATGATTTCCGCGTCCAGTTGGTGAAATTGGCGATAGCGGCCCTTCTGCGGGCGTTCATACCGGAACAGCGGGCCGTGGGTCGCGAGTTTGACTGGCGCATGCTGCTGCCAGCCATTGGTCAGATAGGCGCGCGCGATCCCGGCGGTGAATTCGGGACGTAAAGTCAGGCTTTCCCCGCCACGGTCCTCGAAGCTGTACATCTCCTTCGAAACGATATCGGTGGTCTCGCCGATCGAGCGCGCGAAGACCTCGGTTCGCTCGAACACCGGCATTTCGACGCGGCGGAAGCGGTACAATTTGCGTACGCGCTCGAAGGTCTCGACCACGAAAGCGAAAGCTTCGGCATCCGCGCCGAAAATGTCCTGCGTGCCGCGAATGGCTTGCGGAGTGTTCTTGCTCATGGCCTGTTTTCCATCGGGGCCGATTAGTGGGCGCTTGCCCCTTCCGCAATGGCGATGGAGCGATTAGAGGCCCGCGCGAGCCTTGGGAGGGGAGCAAAACCGAAACAGGACCCCACATGCGTATCGACTTGATTCCTACCGGCGACAATCCCCCCGAAAGCCTCAACGTCGTGATCGAAGTGCCGACAGGGGGCGAACCCGTGAAGTACGAGTTCGACAAGGCTTCCGGCGCGTTGTTCGTGGATCGCATTCTGCACACGCCGATGCGCTATCCAGCGAACTACGGCTTCGTTCCACACACGCTTTCACCCGATGGAGATCCGCTCGATGCGCTGGTGATCGCACGCAGCCCGTTTATCGCCGGCTGCGTGGTGCGGGCGAGGCCGATCGGTGTTCTCAATCTCGAAGACGAGCACGGGGGAGACGAGAAGCTGGTGTGCGTGCCGATCGACACGACCTTCCCCTATTATTCGGACGTTGCCGAAACCAAGGATTTGCCGAGCATCATTTTTCAGCAAATCGAGCATTTCTTCACGCACTACAAGGATTTGGAAGCGGAGAAGTGGGTCCGCATCGGCAATTGGGGCGATGCGGCGGAAGCGCGGCGGATCGTCATCGAATCGATCGCGCGCGCGGAGAACGCGCGCGGAGAAATCGTGACACCCCGCGCCGGTCAGCAGTGACTCATTCGACGGGGCGTGACTGGTCGAGCAGGTCCCTATCCGGCGGCTCGGCCGCGCGTTCCTCTTCCACCATGCGCGCGATGTCATCGTCCGGTGCGATGTCTTCTTTGGCTTCGGTCACCGTTGCGCTTACCGTGCGGGAGGGGCGTTTTTCCTGTTTGGGCGCGCCAGCGCCAGCGACATTCTCGAGCGGCAGCGGGTTGGTCCGCGGGTCGAAGCGAAGGCGATAGATCGGCTCGGGCAGCGCGAAGCCCGCCTCCTCCAAGGCCGCTTTGACAGCCGCGATGGCGCGGGTGCGAGCTTTCAGCCAGTCGGCCTCGCGCTGGTCGATCCAGCCCAGGAAACGCAGCAGGATGTTCGAATCGCCGACCTCGCTGATAAGCACTTCGGGTGGAGGATCAGAAAGCACGAAGTCGAGGCTCGCCAGCGTCTCGCGGCCGACCCGCCGTGCCGCGGCCGGATCGTCATCCGCATCGATCCCCAATAGGAAATCGAAGCGCCGCTGCGGGTTGCGGGTATAATTGAGGATGACCGCGCGGAAAACCTGGCCATTGGGAATGCGCAGATGATTGCCGTCGAGCGTCATCAATATGGTCGCACGGCTGGTGAGGCGGATGACGCGACCTTCATGAGTATCTATCACCACGTGGTCGTTGGCGCGGAACGGTTGACGCAAGGACAGCATGAGCGAAGCGACGTAATTCTCGATCGTGTCGCGCATCGCGAAGCCCAGTGCGATGCCGATCACGCCCGCGCCGCCAAGCACCGCGCCCATCAAGGCGCCTGCCCCCACCATGTCCAGCGCGATCACGATCCCGCCGACGATGAACCCGAAGCGGATCGCGCTGGCGATCAATTCGGCAAGGAAGCTGTTGAGAGCGATACGCCGCCACAGGCCCGTAAGGCCGGCAATCAGCCAGCCGAACAGGGCAATGGCGACGGCCACCCCGATTGCGACCGCAATCAGCGGGACCAGCCTGACGAAATCGGCGAATTTGCCTTGAACCGAGGCCAGACCGCCCAGGCCGCCGTCCACAGACACATCACGTTCGATCGCGTTTTCGACCGTGACGACACCCGACACCCGGCCCGCAACCGCTTCGGCGCGGTCGATGTCCTCGGCTGCAGGGACGGTTCCCGAAAGCGCAACCACGCCTTCATTGACTTCCACGGACACGCCTTCGAGCGCCGGCATCTCCCTGAAAATGCCGCGAATGCGCTCGGCAATGCGCTCGTCGGCGCCCGCTTCCTGCGTTTCCTCGATCGTTTGCGCGGGCGCGTCGGCAGTCGCTTCGGGGGCGGGCTGGGTGGCGGGCAGAATGGCTTGCGCGGGGGTAACCAGTAAAAGGGCAAGCAGGGCGGACAGCGCCCTCATTTACCCGCCACCGTCATGGTATCCACTCGCAAGGTCGGCACATTGACTGCGCGGATCATTTCGAGGTCATTGGCAGGTGTCAGCGCACGGAACATGTCCACAAGATTGCCTGCAATCGTGATTTCCGCAACCGGGCCCGCGATTTCGCCCCGTTCGATCCGAAAGCCGACCGCGCCGCGGCTATAATCGCCCGTGACCAGATTGACTCCCTGGCCGAACAGGTCGGTGACGAGCACGCCATCATCGATATCGGCGATCAGTTCCCCAGGCGATATCTCGCCGGCCTCCAAATGCACATTGCTCGCCGAAACCCCGGGCGAGCCCCCGCCCCCGCGCGTTGCATGGCCGGTCATGGGGACGCCGAGTTGCCGTGCTGCGGCCGCATTGGTCATCCAGCCGAACATTCGCCCGTGGGCCACGAGATCGCGCCGTTCGCAGGCCACTCCCTCGCCATCGAAGGGGCGCGAACGCAAGCCGCGCTGTAACAGCGGCTGTTCGACAATACGGATCGCCGGGTCCAGCAATTGCTCGTCTTCCCTGCCGAGCAGGAAGGTAGACTTGCGCGCCGCCGCCGCGCCCGACATCGCGCCGAGCAGATGACCGATCAGTCCGCTCCCGACGCGTGGGTCGAAGACCACCGGCATCGGCTTGCTGGGGATCGAACCCGGATTCAGACGAGCGACCGCGCGCCTTCCGGCTTCCGCCCCGATCGATCCGGGCGGCGGCAGGTCTTCGCGGTGTCTCGCCGTACGGTATTCGTAATCGGTCTGCATCGCGCCGCCCCCGCCGGCGACCACGCTGGCGGAGAGCGAATGGCCGCTCGCCCGGTAGCCCTGCGCGAAGCCGTGCGAGGTCACGAGACCGACGACAGCACGGCTGTAGCTTGCCCCGCCACCGTTGGAATTGGTCACCCCCTCGACCGCCCGCGCCGCATCCTCTGTCTCCAGCGCCGCTTCGCGCAACTCCTGCGGCGGAGGCTCGCGAGCATCGAGCAGGTCGAGATTTGGAAGCGGCCCGGAAAACAACCGATCTTCGGGCGCGAGCCCGGCGAATTCATCTTGCGGCGCGAGGCGGGCCATCGCCAGCGCACGCTCCGCCAATGTTTCGAAGGATTCGCGCGAAAAGTCGCTGGTATGAATCGAAGCCGAGCGCTGACCGACGAAAACCCGCAGCGCGACTGTCTCGCCCTCCGAGCGTTCGACCTCCTCGAGCTTTCCCAGCCGCATTGTCACGCTTTCCGACGACTCGGCCTGGGCGACCGCATCGGCAGCATCGGCCCCGAGAGCGCATGCGAGATCGACGAGGGACTGGCAGCGTTCGAGCGCCGCTTGGATTTCGATCATATGAAAGGCAACTCCCGGACCGCACTGCGGGTCCGGTTACGGAAGCCGGGCGGCGAGGGCAATGCGCCTGCGCGGATTAGGCGACCGTCGAGAACAGCAGTTTGAAGAACCCGGTCAGCAGCACCGGAAGGCCGATCGCCAGCGCCCAGAGCAAGGCGAGATCGCGCCAGAATACCAAGCGCAGCGCTGGGTCGGATGCCTGTTCGTCGGACAAATCCCGCCAGCGCCGCTCGAATCTGCGACAGGCCGGGATGATCGCGATGACGAGGATGATCAGCAGGATGTAAGGGGCAATCGAGGACATGCCCTCTCTCATCGCCTTGACCGTGACGAAAATTTGCAAGGCGGTATAGACGAGAAGCGCGGAGGCGACATTGTCGCTCATCAGCTTGCGCCAGTCGCGAACCTTTGTCCCGGCAGTGCGGCCATGAGCTGTCTTATCGAGCGCCTTCGCCATCGCGATGCTCTCCCCGTTTTTTCCTGTCCCTGAGCCAAGTATCCCAGAAGACAGTCGCGCTGGCAAGCGCGCCGGCGGAACGCTGTTGGGCTCGGCACAGCCTCGTATGCACGAATCCTGCCAAAACGCCCGGCGTGCCTGACGAGCGGGGCTTTTCAGTCACGCACAGGATGCTATGGCACGGCGCATGGCAGACCAAGCCCAAGCTGACCTTGTGGAACCGAGCGAGGATCCGGTCCACGACGCCTCGCCGGCGATCCCCCAGGGCGGGCTGGAAGTCGTCTCGATCGCCAAGAGCTACGACAAGCGCGCGGTGCTAACCGATATCTCGCTCAGCGTCGGCAGGGGCGAAGTGCTCGGCCTGCTTGGCCCCAACGGCGCGGGGAAAACCACCTGCTTCTATTCGATCATGGGCCTCGTGCGCCCCGATGCCGGGCGGATCCTGATGGATGGCGAAGATGTCACCAAGCTGCCGATGTATCGCCGCGCGATCCTGGGCCTTGGATATCTGCCGCAGGAAACCAGCATCTTCCGCGGAATGACCGTCGAACAGAACATCCAATGCGTTCTCGAAATGGTCGAGCCCGATGGCGCAACGCGCGCAACGGAGCTGGAGCGTCTGCTCGACGAGTTCGGGCTGACAAAGCTGCGCGCATCGCCCGCCATGGCGCTGTCGGGAGGCGAGCGGCGGCGTTGCGAAATCGCCCGCGCGTTGGCAGCCAAGCCCTCGATCATGCTGCTCGACGAGCCTTTTGCGGGAATCGATCCGCTGTCGATCAACGACATCCGTGATCTGGTCCGCGATCTGAAGACGCGGGGGATCGGGGTGCTGATCACCGATCACAACGTGCGGGAGACCTTGGAGATCGTGGATCGCGTGTGCATCATTTATGGCGGACAGGTGCTGTTCGCCGGGACGCCGCAGGCGCTGGTGGCGGACGAGAATGTGAAGCGG
>JBBSMH010000005.1:0-19256 GCA_038233275.1 Sphingomonadales bacterium
ACTGTGCTGCGAGAGCGTGTTGAGCCGATAGGAGTAGAACGGCCATCGCTGCCCCACATGGCTGAAAACCTGGCAGGTTCCGCGTACCTGCCCCGTGGCCGTGTTTTCGAGCACCAGCACGAACTGGTCGTCGCCGAGATCGTCTTCCTTCCGTGCGAACGAAGTCACCGCGCGTTCGAGTTTGCTGGTGAGCGCATCGCGGTCTGCTGGGAGGTTGGTGAAGCCGCCACCGGTGAGCTTGGCCATCTCGTAGAGATGTTCCAGGTCCTCGAGATGGGCGGGGCGCAGGCGGAAAGTCAAAGCGGGTCTCCCGATGCCAGCCGCTCGAGCACCAGCGCGGAAAGCGCGGCGCGTTCGGCCAGGCTGGGGACGATCATGAATTCGTCGGACGAGTGGATCTTGCCGCCGCGCACGCCCATGGTGTCGACTACCGGCACGCCACAGGCGGCGATGTTGTTGCCGTCGCAGACACCCCCGGTGGGCTGCCAGCCGATCCCCTGCCCCAGCCGCGCGCCGCAGTCCTTCACCAGATCGAACAGCTTCTGCGCGCGCGCATCGACCGGCTTTGGGGGACGCGTAACGCCGCCGTGACTGTGCGCCGAGACGTCATGCGCGGCCTCAACCTTGCGCAACACTTTGTCGAGCTGGCCGTCGAAACGCTCCATCGCCTCGACCGATTTCGGGCGGATGTTGAAGCGCAACACGGCGAGATCGGGCACGACATTGTTCGCCGTGCCCCCTTCGATCTTGGCCGGGTTGATGGTTATGTCTTCGGCCGCCAGCGCGACGATGCGAAGGACCAGATCGCTCGCGGCGACGATCGCGTTGCGCCCGTCCTGCGGATTGCGCCCGGCATGCGCGCTGCGGCCGCGCAGCGTGATCGAATAATTCCCCGTTCCGCCGCGCGCATGGGCGAGCGTCCCGTCGGGCAAGGCAGCGGGCTCGTAGGTCAGCGCGGCGTATTTGCCGCGCGCCAGTTCTTCAATCAGCGCGCGGCTGGAAAGGCTGCCGGTCTCCTCGTCCGAATTGATCATGACATCATAGCCGAGCCGGGCTGCATCATTGCAGTGTTCGAAGGTCGCAAGTGCATGGAGCATGACGGAGAGCCCGCCCTTCATGTCTGCGGTGCCCGGGCCGTTGATCGTCTCCTCGTCGAGCCATCTGTTGGCCTGGAACGGATGATCGGCGGGGAACACCGTGTCCATATGCCCGGTCAGGAGCACGCGCCGCTCCGCATCAGGCCGGACCCGCAGAACCATGTGACGCCCATGCGGTTTCTCGAATTCCCGACCCTCGGCGGAAACCGCGGTCACGGGAGCCGGCTCCACCAACTCGACATTGCCCGGGAGGACGCTGAAGGCCTCGGCCAGCAGCCCCGCCATCCTCGCCAGCCCTTCGAGATTGCCTGTGCCCGAGTTGACGGCGCTCCAGCCGAGCACTTGCTCGAGCATGGCATCGCCCTCGATATTGTCGACCAGTGCAGCAGGAGCGGAAGAATCCGGTTTCATCGGCAACGGCCTCTAGCGGCGCTGGGGCGCCTTTTCCACCCTGGGCGATTCCGCGGGCCCGCCGCGGCAAATCCGGGAGTGCGGCTTGCAAATCACGGGGCTGCCCGACATGAAGGACACCTCCTCCCCCGGATTCGCTAGGCTAGGCGCGCCGCACGCGCTGCCGCAACTTCGGGTGATTTCTTCCATGATTGATTATGTTTCGCGGGACGGGATCGAGGTCGATGGCGCGCTGGCCGATTTCATCGAGGCCCAGGTGCTGGCACCGCTCGGGCGCGATCCCCCGAATTTCTGGAGCGGCTTTTCCAAACTCCTTGCGGACTTCGTCCCGCGCAATCGCGCGCTGCTCGAAACCCGCGAGTGGATGCAGGCGCAGATCGACGCATGGCATGCCGAACGCTCCGGCCAGCCGCACGATCCGGTAAGCTACCGCAGTTTCCTGGTAGAGATTGGGTATCTCGTGCCGGAGCCCGGCGAATTCACCATCGGCACCCGCAATGTCGATCCCGAGATTGCGACGATGGCGGGGCCGCAACTGGTGGTGCCGGTGCTCAACGCGCGCTTTCTGCTCAACGCCGCCAATGCGCGCTGGGGAAGCCTCTATGACGCGCTCTACGGCACCGACGCGCTCGATGCGCCGCCGCCGCGCCCCGGCGGTTACGACGAGGCGCGCGGAGCCGCGGTCATTGCCGCCGGGCGGCGCTTCCTCGACGAGACGCTCCCGCTGACCGAGGGCAGCTGGGCCGATTTCGACGAGCTCGGAGATGGTCGCATCGCGGAGCGCCTTGCCAATCCCGACCAGTTTGTCGGCACGACGGCGGACGGGCTGCTGTTCCTCAATAACGGGCTCCATATCGAGGTCGATTCCGACCCTGAGCACCCCGTGGGGCGCGGTGATCGAGCGGGCATTTGCGACATCCTCCTCGAAGCTGCCCTCACCGCCATCGTCGATCTGGAAGATTCGGTCGCGGCGGTCGATGCCGCGGACAAGCTGCTGGCCTACCGCAACTGGCTGGGGGTGATCCGCGGCGATCTGAGCGAGACCTTCATCAAGGGTGGCGAGCAACAGACGCGTCGGCTGGCGGGCAACCGGCGCTTTACCGCCCCGGACGGCAGTACGCACGAACTGCCGGGCCGCAGCCTCCTGTTCGTGCGCAATGTCGGGCATCTGATGACCACCCCCGCCATGCTCCTCGACGGGCGAGAAATCCCCGAGGGCATCATGGACGCCGTAATCACAGCCGCGATCGGCGCGCTGGATGTCGCGGGCAAGACGCGCTTCGGAAATTCGAACTGTGGTTCGATCTACATCGTCAAGCCCAAGATGCACGGGCCCGAGGAAAGCGCCTTCACCGACGATCTGTTCGATGCGGTCGAGGATTTGCTCGGCCTGCCGCGCCACACGGTAAAGGTCGGGGTGATGGATGAAGAGCGGCGCACCAGCGCCAATCTCTCCGCATGTATCCACGCGGTTAAGGACCGGATTGCTTTCATCAACACCGGCTTCCTCGACCGCACGGGGGACGAGATCCACACCTCGATGCGCGCGGGGGCTATGATGCGCAAGGGCGCGATGAAGGATGCTGCTTGGCTCAGGGCCTATGAGGCGCAAAATGTCGCGATCGGGCTGAAGCACGGGCTGTCCGGCCGCGCCCAGATCGGCAAGGGCATGTGGGCCGCGCCCGACCGGATGGCCGAGATGATGGAGCAGAAGATCGGTCATCTGCGTGCCGGGGCGAACACCGCCTGGGTACCCAGCCCCACCGCTGCTACGCTCCATGCGATCCACTACCACCGCGAGGACGTGTTCGAGCTTCAGAAGGGCCTGAGCGACGCGCCGGGACTGGATGAATTGTTGACCATTCCGCTTGCGAATCGCGCAGATTGGCGGGACGAGGAAATCCGCGCAGAACTCGACAATAATTGCCAGGGCCTGCTGGGCTATGTCGTGCGCTGGATCGATGCGGGCGTGGGTTGTTCGAAGGTACCGGACATAAATGATGTCGGCCTGATGGAGGACCGCGCGACGCTGCGGATCAGCTCGCAGCATATCGCAAACTGGCTGCTTCACGGAGTGGTGAGCGAGGCGCAGGTGATGGACTCGCTGCGCCGAATGGCCGCCAAGGTGGACGAACAGAATGGCGGCGATTCCTTCTACGAACCGCTGCTCGAGAACCAGCACGGGCCTGCTTTCAGCGCGGCGAAGGATCTGATCTTCAAAGGGGTGGAGCAACCGAGCGGTTATACAGAGCCCCTGCTACACGCCTGGCGGCAGAAGACGAAAGCGGGAGCCTAGATTTCCGGGCGAAAGGTCGCGCCGGGCAAGCTTGCGCGGAACACATCACCCTGACAGCTTGTTGAAGAGCCGAAGGAGAAGTGAATTGAGAAAACCGGCCGTCGTTCTTCTGACGTTGGCGATTCTCTTGCTCGCAGCTGTTCTGGTCTCGCTGATCCCGAGCGACGCATGGTTCATCAGAGCCATGGACCTGGTGCGCGAACCGGTTTCCTATCTCGCAGCCCTCCTTCTGCTTATCGCGATGTTCGTCGGACCGCGCTGGCGCTGGGCGACGGTCGCGATCTTCGCGCTGGCGATCGGCATCAACGTTTGGCGCATCTGGCCGTACTCCTTCTTGGCCCACTCCCAATTGGAGTTGGCCGGAAGCCCGACAGCGACCGAGAGCCGATGCTTTTCCGCGATGTCGGCCAATGTGAAGGTCGAGAACAGGCAATATCAAAAGCTAGCGAACCAGCTGCGCCGCTACAATCCCGATCTGCTGCTCCTGATGGAGACCGATGAAACATGGGTCGAAGCTCTGGAGCCTGTGCTGGCAGGCTATTCACACGTTCACAGGCATCCTCAGCCGAAGGGTTTCGGTCTGGTCTTTGCGACCCGCCTGAGGGTGCTCAAATCGAACGTCGTCGAGAACACCTATCGCGACACGCCGACGCTCTACGCCACGGTGAAGCCGGTAAGTTCGCTACCGATCGAGTTCATCGGCCTCCATCCCAAGCCGCCTTTGCCCGGTTGGAATACCGAGATGCGGGATCGGAGTATCGTCAGAGCAGGTGTCCAGACGCCGGACCGGCTCCCCCACGCCTTCGTGATGGGGGATTTCAACGACGTCCCATGGTCTCGCACGACTACGAAGTTTCGCGAGGCCGGAAACTGGCGCGATCCCCGGATCGGACGGGGCTCCTACCCTACATTTCCCGCCGACATGCTGCTTATGGGATGGCCTCTCGATCAACTCATGCTCAAGGGAGCGCTGCGCCTCGGATCGTTTGAAATCCTGCCGGACAATGGCTCCGACCACCGGGCGGTGTTCGCGAGGTTCTGCACCCCTTCTCAATTTCCCTGATCGGAACAGCGATATGGGCGGTCGCTCGTCAGGAGCCGGGCAATGTCGACGAACTCCCCCACGCTTACCGTCTCCGCCCGCCTCTGCGGGTCGATGGCGAACACTTCGAGCGCCTCCACCGCGCCGGGCACGCCTTTCAGGCTCTGGCGCAGCATCTTTCTCCGCTGGCCGAAAGCGGCCTGGGTGAGGCGCTCGAGCGTGCTTGCCGATACGCCCTGCGGCATCGCGCCGGGTTCGATGTGAACCACCGCGCTCATCACCTTGGGAGGCGGGGTAAAGGCGCTGCGATGGACCTTCATCGCCAGCCTGACCTCGGCGCGCCATTGGGCGAGCACCGCCAGCCGACCGTAGGCCGAGGTACCGGGCTTTGCGACGATGCGCTGCGCGACTTCCTGCTGGAACATCAGTGTCAGGCTGGTCCACTCCGGCGGCCAGTCCCCCCCTCCCATCCAGCGCACGAACAGCGCGGTGCCGACATTATAGGGCAGGTTCGCGATCACCGCGAAGCGCTCTCCTCCCATCAGCTCGTCATGGTCGAGCTCCATCGCATCGCCCTCGACCACGCGCAGCCGGTCTGGAAAGGCATCGCCGAGCTCGTCAAGCGCGGGCAGACAGCGTTTGTCCATTTCAATGGCGGTGACACGGGCACCAGCGCGCAGCAGCGCACGGGTCAGGCCACCGGGGCCCGGGCCGATCTCCAGCACTGCGCGATCCTGCAAATCCCCCGCGATGGCGGCGATCCGGTCCAGCAATTGTTCGTCGAGCAGGAAGTTCTGGCCGAGCGCCTTGCTCGCGCTCAATCCGTGGCGCGCGATAACCTCGCGCAAGGGCGGCAGGTCAGCCACGCGCCTGCCGTCGCCCCGCCATGTCTCCTGCCATTCGGATGGCGGCGATGGTCGCGCCGGGATCGGCAATCCCCTCGCCCGCAATCGAAAAAGCGGTGCCATGATCGGGACTGGTGCGCACGATCGGCAGGCCGAGCGTGACATTGACCCCTTCGTCGAAATCGAGCGCCTTCAGCGGAATCAAAGCCTGATCGTGATACATCGCCAGCGCCACGTCGTAGGTTTCGCGCGCGCGGTGCGTGAAGATCGCATCGGCAGGGTGCGGGCCGGTGGCCTCGATCCCCTCCTCGCGCAACGCCTCGATGGCGGGGGCGATCACACGCTCTTCCTCATCTCCTATCCGTCCGCTCTCCCCCGCGTGCGGGTTGAGGCCGCACACGGCCAGGCGCGGGCTCTCGATTCCCAGGTCCCGCCGCAGCGCGGTGGCGACAATGCGGCCCTTGCGAAGGATCAGATCGGTGGTGAGCAGACGCGGAACCTCGGCAAGGCTGCAGTGGACCGTCAACGGGACGGTGCGCAAGCTCGGCCCCGACAGCATCATCACCGCGTCCGCGGCCGTAACGCCGCAGGCCTGCGCCATATATTCGGTCTGGCCGGGGTAGTCGAAGCCGACCGCCGCCAGCTCGGACTTCGAAACGGGCATGGTGACCAGCGCGCTGGCCTGCCGCTGACGGACGAGGTCGGTCGCGCGCTCGAGCGATTGCAGCGCCAGTCGCGCCCCGGCCTCGCGCGGCAGGCCGGGAGCATATTCGCCCTCGTCGCCCCCCAGGACCGGCAGTGCGTCGACGAAGGCGGCAGCGGCCTGATCGGGCTGGTCGATGGTCGCGACCGGCAATTCGATGCCGCGGGTTCGCGCCGCCGCCGCCAGCACGGCGGCACCGCCGGTGACAAAGAACGCCGGCAAGTCGAGAGAGCCGCGTTGCGCCCAGGCTTCGCAGGCCAGTTCCGGGCCGATCCCGGCGGGATCACCCAGCGAAAGGGCGAGAGGACGATCGGGGCCGGTCAATTATATTCGATATAGGCGTCGTTGCGCAGGTCACGTAGATAGCGCAGCGCGCGCTTGCTCACGCGCTCGTCCTCGAGCTGCGCCATCAGCGTGTCGAAGTCCGGACCCGCTTCGGGCGCCGGATCGTCGCGCCCGCACAACATCAGCACGCGCACACCGTCTTCGAGCGAGCCGAACGGCGGGGTGGACTGGCCAAGCTGGAGCGCAAGCACGGCGGACTGCAGCTGGTCCGGAAGGGAGCGCGCGCGGATCTGGTCGTTCGTCACCACGGTAGCGCCGATGGCGGTGGCCGCGCTCTCCGCATCGCCGCAGCCGCGCATGGTGCGCACGGTGTTGGAGAATTCTTCGACCCGCGCCGCGGCTTGTTGCTGGGTCGTGCCTTCGGGAAAGGCAATCGAGATCTGCTTGAGCGAAAGGATTGCATCGCGCGGATCGGCAGTGAGCACCTGGCGCTTGTCGATCAGATAAAGAATCGAGATCCCTCCGGGGATCTCCACCGGGCCGACCAATTGGCCGGGCTGCATTTCGCGTGCGACGGTGGCCAGCGCGTCGGGCAGCTGCGCCAGTCGCACCCAGCCCAGGTCGCCTCCCACCGCAGCGGTCGAGGCCTGGGAAAACTGGCGCGCATAGGCAACGAAGCTGCCGCCCTGACGCAATTGCTCGACGATCTGGCGCGCGTTCTGCTCGACGCTGGAAGCGGTTTCGGGCGTCGAAGCGAGGAAGATTTCGCCAAGCCGGTATTCCTCGGTCCCGCGCGAGGCCTCGAGCCGCTCAAGCAATTCGTTCACTTCCTCTTCGGAGACGTTGACGAAGGGCGCTATGTTGCGGCGCTGGAGCCGCTGCCATGCCAGCTCGCCCTCGATCTGGCGCTTGAGCGAGACCGGGGAGGATCCGATCGAGATCAGATAGGCGCCCATCGCTTCGGGGTTCTGGCCGAAGTTCTGCTGTGCGATGCGCGAATAGGTCTGGTCGACCTCGGCCTTCTCGATGCCGATTTCCTGCGCCGCCGCTTCCTGGATCTGCAGCGTCTCGTCGATCAGATTGCGCAACACCTGCATGCGCACGCGCTGGAGCTCTTCGGCGCCCAGCTCCTGTTCGCTGGCTGCGGTCAGCAGCGCGACGCGATGTTCGACATCGGTGCCGGTGATGACATGCCCGTTGACCACCGCGGTGGCGGTGCGGACGTTGGGATCGCTCTGGCCGAGCATGACCACTGATTGGGGGAGGCCCAGGGGATTGTTCTCGACCGCCTCCGATGCCTGCGCCAGGGCCGGAATGGGCGCGGCCAGCAGACCGAGGGTCGCACCAAGTGATACAAGAGCGGAAAAAGGGTTCGGGTTCACGTATGTCTCGTCCAACAACGGCATCTGCGATGCCCGGATTTGCTTGCGGCCTCTGCCCTCGCCAGGCTTAACCCAAGCTGATTGGCCGGATCGACCGGTCGCGGCGCGGATAGCGCGTTTCCCGCTTGCTGCCAACGGCCAGAAATCGCTTCGCCGCGGTCAGCGGAACCCGAGGTTGCGGAGGCTGAAATAGAATTGGAAAGTGTCGCCGCGCTGAGCGTCGCCGCTGGTGATGTAGTCGCGCCGCCAGGTCACGCCCATTTCCAGGCAATCGTCCTGATAGGCAACGCCCAGCCGCGTGCGGATAGGCTCGAACCCGTCGGAGGTGAACAGCGGGTCTTCTTCCTCGTCGGTGAGGTTGAACACGCCCGAGCCGAAGATCGACCAATAATCGGCGAACGCCACCCGCACCGCGGCGCGCAATTCCTCGCGATCCTGCAGGTCCTCGACCAGCATGATGTCGCGGTTGAGCCGCAGATAGCCGATCTCGGCATAGGTGCGGCGGGTGCCCACTGTCGCATCCACCTCGTTGCGGCGAACCGCGAAATTGTCCTTGTCGAGCCGGAAGCGGTGGGTGAACTTGACGAAATCCTCGAATCGGACCTCGGTTCGCCCGACGAAGTCGGAAACCCGCTCGGACAGGCCGGTCCCGTCGGGAAAGATGTCGCGATCGGCATCGAGGCGGTAGGACTGGCCGAGGGTGGATTTGATTTCCCACCCGGGGCGGCGCAGCTGCCAGTCGAAGCCATAAGTGACCCGTGCGCCGTCCTCGACCCGATCGTATCCGGGGAAGCGGTTGAGCGCGAACAGGTTGGAATCCTCCAGGTCGATTGCGCGCGCATCCTCGTTGGGAATGGCGAGATTGCGGATCGGCGGGGTGGCGACGAACTGGATGCGCGGAGTGAGGACCTGCTCGCCGCCGAAAAGCTCGCCGACAAACGGCCATTTGACGTCCAGCGCGCCCAAGGCGACGCCGCGCGTCTGCCAGCCCGGATTGCCGCGATAGAAGGCCTCCGAGGTGAATTCGTTCTCGCGCGAATGATAGACATCCCCGCGCGCCATGGCGGTCAGCTGCACCACCTGACCCAGTCCGGTGATCCGCCGCAAATCCCACTGCGCGCGGGCGAAGGCGCGCTGGGTATCCTGCCCGTCGCTGCGAAGGATGTTGAGCGAATTGGCCTGCAGCTCGACTTTCCCGCCGAGCACGGTCTCGTCGAGCCGGAGACGGTAATCGATCACCGGCAGCGCGATGGGAACCTGTCCCTGGTCGTCGTTGAGGCGAAGCGTCTGTGTGGCCCACCCGGCGAGCGAGAAGTAGGAATTGGCGTCGATCCTTTCGATATCGATCATCGAACGCAAGCGATCGTCGCGGCTGATATCGTATCGGCGCAGGAAAGTCCGGTCGCTGGCGAGGCGAAGGGAGCCGGTCACGCTCCAATAGGGATCGAACTGGAACTTGCCGTTGGCGAACAGATAGCCGCGCGGGTCGCTCTCCGATGCCGCAGCCAACCCGCTGAAATCGGAGATGCGGCTGCTGTGCGTCGCGTAACCGGTAAGCTGGTAGGCCCCCTTTTCGGTCAGATGGCGAAAGGTTCCGCTGACCATCGGCGGGGCCTGGGTGAACAGATAGGCGCTGGCGGCCAGGTCCATATTGTCCGCCAGCCGCCAGTAATAGGTGCCGGAAACCTCGACCCCATTGCTTTCCGAGATGCGCAGGTCGGGGATAAGGAAGCCGGTTACCGCGCCGCCGTCGGTGCGGATCGCGAGGCCGGGCAGCGGCAGCAAGCGCGCGCCGAACAGTTCGAGATATGCGCCGCGAAACCGGATGCGCCGCTGTTCGGGATCGTAGATCACCCTCTCGGCCGTGATACGCCAGCTGGGATCGCGATCGCAGCCTTCGGGATCGACCACCGCGCAGCCGCTGTAGGCCGCATCGGTGAGTTCGATCGTGCCATCGGCGCCGCGAATCCCTTCTCTCGCCGCCAGCCTTCCACCCTGCCGAAGCGCCAGCAGCAGGTCCTCCATCGCGCCCGCTTCGAATTCGTCGGTCAGTGTCAGCGAATCGGAATAGAGCTGGTTGCCGTTCTCATCGACAAAGCGCACGCGTCCCTCGGCGACAATCCGACCGCTGTCGCGATTCCAGCTGACGCGGTCGGAGCGAAGCGAGCGGTCGCCGCTGCGCAGCACGACGTTTCCGCTGGCCGTAACGGTGTCGCTGTTGTCATCGTAACTGAGCGTGTCGGCTTCGAAGGCGATCTCGCGCTCGCCTGTCTGCGACCGGGTTTCGGCGGCGGGATCGGGCTGAGACCCCTGGGGCAGGCCTTCGTTTTGTTCGCCGGTATATATGGGGCTCGCCGGATCGGGAACTTCGACCGGTTCTTCGGCGGTGGCGGTACCCGGAGCCGCCCCTTCCTGCGCGAGCAGCGGGGCCGGTGTTAAAGCCAGAGCCCAGAGCATCGTAAGCATCGGCAGATAGAGCCGGCCATGCCGAATGTTTGCGGCCCACGCGCTCTTTGTGCCCATGCCTTGCCTATCGCATTGCGGAACTCTAATCGCAATCGCCATCCAGACGGCCGGCCCCACACTGTGGCCCATGCGCCGCGCAGCAGAATTTCGGGAGATCCCATGCATATCGAATTCAGCCAGTCCCTGCCCGATGGGGTGCGGCTCATCGCCCATGTGACCGACAAGGGCAAGATGCCAGATGGCCTGGAGCCCACGCTCGTTGCGGGGGCGCAGACCGCACGCTTCAAGGGCAAGCCGGGGCAGGTATTCGACGCCTTCGTCGAACGCGACGGGGAGGTGGTTCGTGTCGCGCTGGCAGGCGCGGGCGCGTCCGATTCAGAATCGCGCACACACAATCTGGAGCGCGCGGGCGCGGCGCTGGCGGGCAAGTTCCAGACTTCGGGGGTGGACCGCATCGCTCTCGACGCGGGCCAGCTTTCGGCAGAAGAGCTGGCATCGGTGCTGCTCGGCCTGCGCCTGCGCAATTGGCGCTGGGACGCCTATCGCACCAAGCTCAAGGATGAGCAGAAGATATCGCTGAAGGCCGTCACAGTGGTGGGCGCGCCTGCGGGGGCGGAAGCGCGCTGGAACGAGGCCGCGCACGTTGCCGAAGGCGTCGAGTTCACTCGCGAACTGGTCACCGAGCCGGCGAATATCCTCTATCCCGAAAGCTTCGTGCAACGCTGCCGCGAACGGTTCGAAGGCACGGGAGTGGAGCTCATCGTGCTCGGCGATGCCGAAATGGAGGCGCTCGGCATGGGCGCGCTGCTCGGCGTGGGGCAGGGCTCGGTGCGCGAATCGCGCATGCTCGCGATCCGCTGGAACGGCGGGGCCGAGGGCGAAAAGCCCATCGCCTTCGTCGGAAAGGGGGTGACCTTCGACACGGGCGGCATTTCGATCAAGCCGGGACCCGGCATGGAAGACATGAAGTGGGACATGGGCGGTGCGGGCGCGGTCGTGGGCGCCATGCTCACCTTCGCCAGACGCAAAGCAAAGGCGAACATTGTCGGCGTGTGCGGGCTGGTGGAAAACATGCCCGACGCCAATGCGCAGCGGCCGGGAGATATCGTAACTTCGATGTCGGGCCAGACGATCGAGGTGCTCAATACCGATGCCGAAGGGCGGCTGGTGCTCGCCGATGCGCTGCACTGGACACAGAAAGAGTTCGCGCCTGCCCGGATCGTCGATTTCGCGACGCTAACTGGCGCAATGATCGTCGCGCTGGGCACCGATCACGCGGGCGTGTTCAGCAATAATGACGAACTTGCCCAGGATTTGCTGGCGGCGGGCAAGGCCAGCGGAGATGCGACCTGGCGGATGCCGATCGGCCCGGCCTACGACAAGCTGATCGACTCGCCTATTGCCGATATGAAGAACATCGGCGGCAAGGCCGGCGCATCGATTACCGCGGCGCAGTTCATCCACCGTTTCATTCTCGACGACACACCCTGGGCGCACTGCGACATCGCGGGCGTGGTCTGGGCGGACAAGCCGGGTTCGGTGTGGGACAAGGGGGCCACGGGATACGGCGTTCGACTGATGGATCAGTTGGTTCGCGCGACGATCGAGGGGTAACTTAAATGGCCTCAAGCAGCGAAGCGATAGGCCGTAAAAAAAGAACCCGCGTCGATTTCTACCAGCTGAGCCGCGATCCGGTGGAGCAGGTCGTGCCCTTGCTGGCCCGCAAGGTGCTCGAGGCGGGAGAGCGATTGCTGGTGGTCTGCGAGGAGGGGCGCGCGCGCGCCGCGCTCTCCGACGCGCTGTGGGACCGGGGAGGCGTGGGTTTCCTGGCCAATGGCGAGGCAGGCGAGCCGTACGCGGCACGCCAGCCGATCCTGCTCGCCGCCGGCTGCGATGCGCACAACGAAGCGAAGATGGCGCTGATCGCCGATGGGCAATGGCGCGATGGGGCGAGCGCTTTCGAACGGGTGCTGCTGCTGTTCGTGGCCCAGGAGACCGAAGCCGCGCGCCAATTGTGGCGCGACCTTGGCGCGACTCGGAATTTCGACCTGCATATCTTCAAACAGCGCGAGGACGGCGGCTGGCGCGAAGGCGCGTAATGGAACCACCCGAGCGCTCGTCCGTCGATCGGTCATGAGGCTGCGCTTCTTTTTTTCCGCCGGATTGCTGGCGCTGTTCGGCGCCTGCGGATCGCCCGAAAGCGAAGCGGTCAGCGATACCGAATCCGAAGCGCCGGGCAGTTATGCTTACGATCCCCAAACCGGAGAAACGCGTGCTAGCATCCGCCAGGACGACGGGAGGATCGCCACCATGCGGTCGGGCGAAAGTGTCCCGGTCGATCTTCCCGGCGGCTTCACGCTCTATCCCGGCGCGCAGGTGGAGAGCAGCACGCAAATCGACAGCGTTACGGGCGGTGGCTGGATGGTCCGCATGACCAGCCGCGAGGAATCCGACAGGCTGGTCGAATTCTACCGCCGCGAGGCGCAGCGCGCGGACATTGACCTGGCAATGAACCGGAGCATGGGCGACATGACCATCATCGGCGGAGACGATGGTAAGGGGCTCGCCTTCATCTTCACTGCCCGCCACGATAGCGACCGCACTCATGGCCACCTGACGCTCAGCCGCGAAGCGCGATAGCGGCGCTTGCGGTGGTGCGGTCTCGGCGCTATCGGCGCGCGAGATTTCCCCTCAAAGCTGACAAGGACAATCCCATGGCGGTCACCCGCACCTTTTCGATCATCAAGCCCGACGCCACCCGCCGCAACCTCACCGGCGCGGTCACCAGGATGCTGGAGGAAGCCGGTCTGCGCGTCATTGCCTCCAAGCGCATCCGGATGACCCGCGAACAGGCCGAAGGCTTCTACGCGGTGCACAAGGAACGGCCGTTCTTCGGCGAGCTGGTGGATTTCATGACCAGCGGCCCGGTGGTAGTGCAGGTGCTCGAGGGCGAGGACGCGGTGAAGCGCAATCGCGAGGTGATGGGCGCGACCAACCCCGCCGATGCCGATGAGGGCACGATCCGCAAGACCTACGCGGAAAGCATCGAGGCGAACTCGGTTCACGGGTCCGACAGCGACGAGAATGCCGCGATCGAGATCGACTATTTCTTCGACGAGGACGAAATCGTCGGCTGAGCAGTCGGCCTATTTCGCCCGGTATAACATTTGCTTGGCGCGTTTTAGAAAGCACGTGCTAAATTCGGCCCCATGTGGGGCATAGGAACCAGACACAAGGAGTGCGTCACGCGGTTTGTCGCGGCGCTCAATGCGCATGACATCGACGAGATGTCCGCGCTGATGACCGACAGTTTCACCTACATCGACAGCTTGCGCGAGGGCGTCGAGGGGCGCGAGAAAGTGCTCGAAGGCTTGCGAATGCTGTTCGAGACCGATCCCGGCTTCGGGATCGAGATCGACCGGATGAGCTACCAGGGCGCGCATGTCCTCATGACCGGGCGTATCACCAGTGAGCGGTTCGGCGACAATCGCCGCGCCGTCTGGCGGGTGTTGTGCGACGGCAAGCACTTGGCCGAATGGCAGTCCTGGGCCGAAGGCGGCCTGCCATCGATGTCGCGCGCGCTGGCGCCCGAATTCGCGCGGAATCTGGCTCACCGGGCAGCCGAGAAACCCGACCTGTCCGAAGGCTGAATGGAGCCGCAGCAGCCATCTTCCGCTTGGCGGAGACAAGGCCGGCGTGCTAGTTGACCGTTGCGGGTCGCCTCCCACCGGGAGGGATGGCTATGGCACGACCGCTTTATCTCATGATAGCTCTGTTCTGTTATGCCGCGTTTTTCGCGGCGTTCCTTTATCTTGTCGGCTTCGTCGGCGGGTTCGACTTCATGCCCACGCATGTCGACAAGGGGCTCGACGCGCCTCCGGTCGTCGCGGGCCTCGTCAATGCCGGACTGATTGCGCTGTTCGGCATCCAGCACTCGGTAATGGCGCGTCAGGGGTTCAAGCGCGTCTGGTCGAAGATCGTCCCCAAGCCGGTCGAGAGAAGCGTTTATTGCCTCGCGACGGTCTTGGCGCTCGTGGCGCTATTCGCCTTCTGGCACCCGCTCCCCGGTACTGTCTGGGCGATCGAAAACGAGATCGGTCGCGCCGCCATGTGGGCGGCGTTCTGGGCGGGATGGGGCATCCTGTTCGTCTCGACCTGGCTGCTCAACCATTTCGAGCTGTTCGGCCTCCAGCAGGCATGGCTGCACCTGCGCGGGCGCGAAGCCGAGTCGTTCCGGATGCGCACGCCGCTTTTCTATAAATGGGTGCGGCACCCGCTCTATACGGGCTTCCTCATCGCCTTCTGGGCGACGCCGGTAATGACCTGGGGGCATCTGCTTTTGGCAGGGGGCTTCACGATCTATATCCTGATTGGCATCGCGCACGAGGAACGCGACCTGATCGACCTGTTCGGCGAGGAATACGTGGCTTATCGCCGCTCCGTAGGAACCTTGATCCCGGGCGTCGGCAGGAGGGCCTGACCCCACTCGAAACGTGCGATCTGCGGGCGGTGTGCATGGTGCGCATCGCCCGCGGCGCGGCTGCGTTCGCGCTCCATGGCCGCCAGTGCCCCTGGTGTGAGATCGAGGCCGAGATCAGCATAGACCCGCGCCATGGCCGCACGCCAATTGGCGTTCAATTGCTCGAAGTCCACCGTGGTACAAGGTTGAGCGAGGGCGCCCAGCGCCGCATCCATCCTGCGGATGCGCCACGCCAATTTGCGTCTCCACCCGCTTTCGATCTGCTCGAGCGAGACCGCGTCGGACTGGAACGCCATCTGGCTGGCGACCATCGAGAGCGTGCTTTGCAAAACGTCTTCGTCGGCGCGCCGTGCCGCCACGACCCGAATATCGGGAAGCGCGCTGGCCAGCGCGGTCAGATCCTCCGCGTACTGCGGACATTTGAGGACCCGGGGCCGGTCGGCATTGCGGCGGATGGCGGCATCGGTGCGCAGGATTCGCGCGAATTCGCTATATACGGGGCCGGGGTCGCGCCCCTCGCTAAACTCTACGTAGGACGGAATGGTCCATTGCGCCTCGAAGGCACAGGGGCCGAGCGCGGCGGATAGCCAGCCGATCTCCTCGTCGGCTCGAGTGGCTCCGAAGGGGTGCAGCGTGTCGAGCCAGGGATTGATTCGCCGCGCCAGGGCCAGCGCGAAGGCGCCTTTCAGCGCTCTCCAGTCGGCGGTTCTTGGCACCGGATCGAAGCTGTCGCAAAACCGCGTGGCCGTGTGCGCCGGGTCGGCGGCGAGTAGCCGGTGCACCCGCGTCGTCCCCGCGCGCATCTGCCCGACCACCGCGATCGGAGGAGAGATGGGGGTTGCCGCGAACTCCGGCCGTTGACGCCACAGCCTGCCCAGCGCGTGCCGCTTGCGGATCGCGGCCGTGAGCTGGCCGTAAGCGAGCGTATGGCCGAGCGCGTTGAGACGCGCCTCCTCGCGCAGGCTGCGGCAAAGCTGTGCCAGCCGCTCGCGGAAATCCTCCGCATCGGCCTCGCTGCGCCCGCCGAATTCGTCCCGTGGATCCAACCCGCGTGCTCCGACCCTCCAGAGGGCGTCCGGTTCCAGCCGCGGCTTGGCCGACAACCCCGATCGCCAGATGTGCCGCATGGCATGGTCTGCCCAGAGCGCGGTGCGAGAGACCGACAGAGGGTGCGGGCGCGGCGGGGGAATCAGCGTTCGTCTACGTGCCTGTCCCCACGACGAGCGAGCAGCTTGCGGATCGCCTGCGCGCCGAGCAGAACGGCGCCTGAGATCAGCAGCGCCTGGAACAGCCCGTCACTGCTCTCGACGCCGCCCACCCCGGGTTCGCCGGTCAGCGAAACCCAGGCGACCAGCGCCAGTCCGATTGCGGAAAGGGTGTAAAACACGGCGGCGCGGCTCGGGCGCATGACTCAGAAATCCTCCGCCGCGCTGATGAGCTTTGTCAGCCGCGCTGGCGCGACTGCCCGCCAGCTGCGCTCCAGCCATTCGCCGACATGCTCCCAATCCACTCCCGGCCGGTTGAGGATCACCCCGATCCAGCCGCTCGCGCCGTAATAGGCCGGCTTGAAATAGACCTGTGGCTGCGCCTCCACCCGATCGAGCAATTCGTCCATGCCGCCCGTCTTGACCAGCAGCGCGATATGCTCGGTGCCGTGATGGCGGTCGCTGAAATAGGCGAAATACTTGCCGCTGTTCTCGCTTCCCACCCGCCAGCCGGGCGATCCGTGGCTCTCGCGTTCGTGCGTTTCGGGCAGCGTGAGGGCGAGAGCGCGCACTCTTGAGAGAAGGTGCTCCGGGTCGTTGCCGCGAGACACGTAGTCGGACAGCACGCGCGGATAGAGCTGGTGCTCGGCAAGCTGAACTCGCGCGGCGAGACTTTCCGCCGTGTCGCTGGGCCGGATCGCGACTTGCGCCTGGCCGAGAATTTCGCCTGCATCGAGGTCCCTCGTGACCAGATGCACCGATGCGCCAGCTTTCGCATCGCCCGCCGAGATCGCCCTGGCATGCGTTGCGAGGCCCGGATACTTCGGCAGCAGCGAGGGATGGATATTGAGCATGCGGCCTTCCCATTCGTGAACCACGGAATCGCCGATGATCCGCATGTACCCCGCAAGCGCGATATATTGCGCGCCGGCCTTGTGCGCCGCTTCGCTCATCGCCGTGTCGTGCTTGGCGCGGTCGATCCCGCGGTGCGACAGCGCAAAGGTCGCGACGCCCTCCGCCTCGGCCAGCGCAAGTCCCTCGGCAGCAGGATCGTTCGAGGCGACCAACACGATCTCGTACCCTGATCCCGGCAGGCAGCTGGCGTAAAGCAGCGCCGCCATATTGGTGCCCTTGCCCGAGATGAAGACGGCGACTTTTGCCCTGGCCATTTGCTCAGGCAATGTGGCGCGCCTCCCAGGAGGCGGAAGCATTCCATCGCCCGGTCGAGCCGCGCACCACGCACCCGCGCTCGCCTGCGACGATCTCGCCGATGCGAAAGACGGTTTCGCCTGCCGATGCCACTTCCTGCATCACCGCATCGACAACGTCCTCACCGACCACCAGCACCACGCCCACGCCGCAATTGAAGGTGCGCGCCATCTCGGCAGGCTCGATATTCCCCTCGCGCTGGAGGAAGGCCATGAGTTTCGGCTGAGCCCAGGCGTCGGCGTCTACGCACGCCTGCGCGCCCTCGGGCAGAACGCGCGGGATATTCTCGAGCAGTCCGCCGCCGGTAATATGTGCGAGCGCGGCGATCTTGCCGTCTCGGATCGGACCGAGCAGGCTCTTTACATAGATACGAGTCGGTTCGATCAGCGCATCGAGCAGCGTGCGCTTTTCATCGAAACTCTCCTCCAGGTGCCAGCCCTTGTCTTCCGCCAGCCGCCGGACGAGCGAAAAGCCGTTCGAGTGCACGCCCGAGCTGGCAAGCCCGAGTAACGCCATGCCCGGCGCCACGCGCTCCCCCGTCAATTGTTCGCCGCGCTCGACCGCGCCGACGCAGAAACCCGCGAGGTCATAATCGCCCGGCGCATACATGCCCGGCATCTCGGCGGTCTCGCCACCGATCAACGCGCAGCCGGATTGCTTGCAGCCCTCGGCGATACCCGCGATGACCCGCTCCGCAACGCCGGTCTCCAGCCTGCCGGTGGCGAAATAGTCGAGGAAGAACAGCGGCTCCGCGCCCTGGACGATCAGGTCGTTGACGCACATCGCGACGAGATCGATGCCCACGGTGTCATGCCGATTGTTCTCGATGGCGAGCTTGAGTTTTGTGCCCACGCCATCGTTCGCCGCGACCAGCAGCGGATCGGAATATCCTGCCGCCCTGGGATCGAAGAAACCTCCGAAGCCGCCCAGTTCGCTGTCCGCGCCCGGGCGGGCGGTCGCCTTGACCAGCGGGCCGATCGCCCGGACGAGCGCGTTGCCCGCGTCGATCGAAACGCCCGCCCCGGCATAGGTATAGGGTGAATTCTTGCCGCGCACGCAGGCCACCTAGTCGATAGCGCTTGGAATCGCACGGGGCTTTCGGCAAAAGGCGCGCTGTTTTCCCCATGCTGCCTTTTCCCGCACTCCCTTCCCGCACTCGCTATGTGCTTCCGGCATTGGGCATCGCCTTGCTGGCGGCGCTAGCCCTCGCCGTGTGGGCGCAAGTGGGCGGGGAGCGCGGCATCGCGCCGATTGCCGCGTCGAGCGATATCGAGGTGGGCGGGATCGAGGTCGACGTCACGGGCGAGAATGCCGACGATGCGCGTGCGAAGGGCTGGGACGAGGCCGCGCGGCTTGCATGGGAGAAAATCGACGGGCCCGATCTGCCCGATTCGCAAATTCGCTCGCTGGTGTCCTCGATCGTGATCGAGCGTGAGCAGATCGGCCCCAAGCGGTATATCGCCCGGCTCGGGGTGATTTTCGACCGCGCGCGCGCCGGCCGCTATCTCGGCGGTGAGGCGCAGCAGCGCCAGTCCGCGCCGTTGCTGCTGATCCCGGTGACCATGGTCGGTGGTGGGCAGCTGGTTTACGAAACGCGCAACCCCTGGCAGCGTGCTTGGGCCGAATATCAGACCGGGACCAGCCGCATCGACTATGTGCGGCCGTCGGGCGCAGGCGGCGAATCGCTGCTGGTGAATTACGGCCAGACCGGACGGCGCAGCCGGACCTGGTGGCGCAATGTGCTCGACCAGTTCGGCGCGGCCGACGTAATTGTCGCAATCGCACGACTGGACTATCGTTATCCCGGCGGGCCGGTGGAGGCGACCTTCACTGCG
>JBBSMH010000006.1:0-18846 GCA_038233275.1 Sphingomonadales bacterium
CCTCGCCGCGATCCTCTATACCAGCGGCTCGACCGGCAAGCCCAAAGGGGTGATGCTAAGCCATGCGAACATGTGGCTGGGCGCGGTCAGCGTGGCGTATTATCTGGGCCTGGACAGCGACGATGTGACGCTCGCCGTACTCCCGCTGAGTTTCGATTACGGGCAGAATCAGCTGTTTTCGACCTGGTATGCCGGCGGCAGCGTGGTTCCGCTCGATTTTCTCTTTCCCCGCGATGTCGCCAGGGCCTGCGCGAAGCACCGTGTGACCACGCTCGCCGCGGTTCCTCCTCTGTGGGTGCAATTGACGGGGATTGAGTGGCCCGCCGAAGCGGTCCGCTCAATGCGGCGGCTGACCAATAGCGGCGGTGCTCTCACTCCCCAACTGGTGCGCGATCTGCGCGCGCTACACCCCCGGGCGCGCCTCTTTCCCATGTACGGGCTCACCGAGGCGTTTCGCTCGACCTACCTCGACCCCGAACTGGTCGATGCGCGGCCGACCTCGATGGGAACGGCGATCCCGTTTGCCGAGATCCTTGTGATCGGCGATGACGGCGCATTGGCCTCTCCCGACGAGGAAGGCGAGCTGGTCCATTGCGGACCCCTCGTCGCGCAAGGCTATTGGTGCGACGAGCAGCGCACCGCCGAACGCTTCAGGCTTGCGCCCAGGGATAGCGAGTATGGCGGGATCGCCGTGTGGTCGGGCGACCGGGTGAAACGCGATGCCGAAGGGTTGCTATATTTCGTCGGCAGGCGCGACGCGATGATCAAGAGCGCGGGTAACCGCATCAGTCCGCAGGAAATCGAGGACGCGGCGCTGGCAACGGGGCTGGTCGCCGAAGCGGTCGCGTTGGGCGTGCCGGACGAGACGCTGGGACAGGCCGTGCATCTGGTGGTTCGCCCCGCGCCGGACGCCGAGCCCGGGGGCGAGGACCTGGCGAAAGCGCTGGCGAAGGAATTGCCCAATTTCATGCAGCCGCGGGCGATCCACTGGCGCGAAAGCCTGCCGGTGAATCCCAACGGCAAGCTCGATCGCACCGCGATTGCCCGGGGCGTCCTGGCGGAGTGTGTGGCATGAGCGACAAGACCAAGCCGCTGGGACCGATCCCGCCCGGCTACACTTCCATCGATGACGAACTGGCGATAGGGGGCCGGACGGCCTCGCAATTGGTGGAGGAGGCCGGACGAACCCCGCTATTTGTCTATTCGCGCGAGTTGATCGAGAGCCGGATGGTCGAGCTGCGCGCCGCGATGCCGGAACGGCTGAAGATAAATTACGCGATTAAAGCCAACAGTTTCGAGCCCGTACTTCAGCTCATGGCTAAACTTTGCGATGGCCTCGATATCGCCTCGGGCGGCGAGCTTGCGATGGCCCAGTCGGCCGGCGCGGACCCCGCGATGATCAGCTTCGCCGGACCGGGTAAGCGCGACAGCGAGCTTGAAGCCGCGATCGCCGCGGGGGTCACGCTGAACCTCGAAAGCGAGGGCGAAGCGGCCCGCGCACTCGCCAGTGCGGACAAGCTCGGGCGCACGCCGCGCTTTGCGATCCGGGTCAATCCGGACTTCGAGCTCAAGGGCTCGGGCATGAAGATGGGCGGAGGTGCCAAGCCGTTCGGGATCGATGCCGAACGGGTCGCCCCGCTCGCCAGGAAAATTATCGCGGCAGGGTGCGAGTGGCGCGGGCTGCATATCTTTCCCGGAAGCCAGGCGCTCGATGCCGAGGCAGTCAGCGATTCGCAAAGGCGGGTAATCGACCTCGCTCACCGGCTAGCCCGGGACATCGGCGCGCCGCTGCCCAAGCTCAACCTGGGCGGGGGCTTCGGCATTCCCTATTTCCACGGCGACGAACCCCTCGATATCGCAGCGGTCGGCGAGCGGCTGAAAGAACGCTTTGCCGAGCTTCCCGATACGCTTGCCGGGGCCGAATTGTTCATCGAACTTGGCCGCTATCTCGTGGGGGAAGCGGGGGTCTATCTCACCCGGATCGTCGACCGTAAGGAAAGCCACGGCGAGACCTACCTCATCACCGACGGCGGCCTGCACCACCAGCTCGCCGCCTCGGGCAATTTCGGTACGGTCGTGCGCCGCAATTACCCGCTCGCCATCGCGAACCGCTTCACCGCGGAGGCTGACGAAATCGTTAATGTCGTGGGCTGCTTGTGCACCCCGCTCGACCGGCTGGCGGACCGCGCGCAGCTGCCCAGGGCGGAGGTGGGCGATCTCGTCGCGGTGTTCTGCGCCGGCGCTTATGGCGCCAGCGCTTCGCCCAGCGCCTTTCTCGGGCAGGGTCCAGCGAAAGAGGTGCTCGTCTAACGCGTCCTAAAATGGCACAAGGGCAATCGAATCCGTCGGAATCCAGCGGATTTCGAGTTCATGGCTAACGGTCTGTTCACCTTTTTGAGCCATAGGTTCGTGCCAAATAGGGGCGATGGGCGTGCGGAGCGCGCATGTCCGCAGAACCCCGAGCAGATCAGGCCAGGAACGCGATCGATGCGAGCCAATCGTTTTTTCACCCCGCTTGTGGCCGCGGCCGCGCTGCAGCTGTCAGCCTGCGTCTCCACAGCGGAGAACGAGCTTCCCCCGGCGACCTTCGTCGCGCTGCAGGAGGGACCGGGCGAGGAATATGTTATCGGTCCGCTCGACAATCTCACCATCCACGTCTGGCGCAACCCGGAGCTCGGCGCGGAGAAAATCCAGGTGCGGCCCGACGGGCGCATCACAATTCCCTTGGTCAAGGACATGCCGGCAGTGGGCAAGACACCGACCATGCTCGAAGAAGATATCCGCCTGCAACTCAGCCAGTACATCGAGGATCCGCTGGTTTCGGTGATCGTGAACGAATTCGCCGGCACTTTCAGTCAGCAGATCCGCATCGTCGGCGCGACCGAGAAACCCGCCAGCCTGCCCTATCGCGCCAACATGACCGTGCTCGACGCGATGATCGCGGTGGGTGGCCTCAGCGAATTCGCGGCGGGCAACAAGGCCAAGCTGATCCGCTTCGACAAACGCCTCGGCCGCCAACGCGAATACAGGTTGCGGCTAACCGATCTGCTCAAGCGCGGGGACAGCAAGGCCAATGTCATGCTGATGCCCGGCGACGTGATCATCATTCCCGAGTCGGTGTTCTAGGGGCGTTCCGGGGGCATGAACGAGGTTTTCGAAGAGCTGCGCGCGGCGCTCCATCAGGTCTGGAACCGGCGCTGGCTCGCGCTGGGCACGGCCTGGGGAGTTTGCCTGCTCGGCTGGCTGTTGGTGACGCTGAGTCCCAACAGCTACCAGAGCCAGGCGCGCATCTACGTCGAGCTCGAGGATGTGCTAACCAAGCAGCTCGATATCTCTGGCGACGGCAAACAGGCCATCACCCGCGTGCGGCAGACTCTGGCGAGCCGGATCAATCTCGAAAAGGTCATTCGCAGCACCAGGCTGGGCGAAGATATCGAGACGCGCAGCGAGCTCGACAACGCGATCGACAGCCTGACGAAGAACGTCACCGTGCTGAGCGAGCAGGACAATCTGTTCGAGATCACCGCGACCATCGGCAAGGGCGATCTGTCCGATCCGCAGAACGCGCAACTCGCACAACAAGTCGTGCAGAAGCTGATCGACATTTTCCGCGAGGAGAACATCGCGGGCAACAGGGGCGAAGTCGCCGACACGATCGTGTTCCTCGATCAACAGCTGGATGACCGCAAGCGCGAACTCGAAGCGGCCGAGCAGCGGCGACTCGCCTTCGAAGCCGAGCATCCCGATCTCATCGGGGGCACGGGCACCGTTTCCATCAGGATCCAGAACCTGCGCGCCGAAATGCGCGGAGTCGATGCCGATGTCGCCGCCGCGCAAAGCGCGCTCGCGGCGATCAACGGCCAGCTTGCGGGGACTCCGCGCACCATCGACACGCCGGACGGCGGCGGGGCGCGCAGCGCGTTGGCCCAGGCACAGTCGCAACTTGCGGGCATGCAATCGCGCGGGCTGACAGACAGCCATCCCGATGTCCAGGCTCTCAAGCGCCAGATCGTGCTGCTGCGCCAGCAGGCGGCGAGCGAGCCTGCGGGCGCCGGCGGTTCACCCAATCCCGCATATACCTCGTTGGTCTCGATCCGTGCGGAGCGGCAGGCCAACGCCCAGGCGTTGCAGGCGCGCAAGGCGGCGCTGCAATCGGACATTTCGGGGATGATGGCCACGCAGGCACAGGAGCCGGAAGTCGCCGCCGAAGCCAACCGGATCAGCCGCGATTATGAGGTTTTCAAGGACAAATACGAAGAGCTGCTCAAGAACCGCGAAGAAATGCGCTTGCGCGGGCAGGTGGAGACAGAGCGAAGCGCCTTTTCCTTCCGTGTGATCGATCCACCTACGCTCCCTCGCACCCCGGAGGCGCCCAATCGGCCGCTGTTGTTGATCGGCGTGCTGATTGCCGGGCTGGCCGCCGGTGCGGGCGCGGCCTTCGTCGTTGGTCAGCTGCGTTCCGGTTACCCCACCGCGGAAAAACTCGAGCGCAGCCTCGGCCTGCCGGTAGCCGGAACGATCTCGCGTTCGATCACGGCCACGCGCCGGTCATTCGAGCGTAAGCTGTTCCGCCAATTCATCGGCGCCAGCGCTGCTCTGGGGGGCGTCTGCGTGCTTCTGCTCGCAGTCGAATTCATCCAGATCGGTTCGGTGGCCTGAGGGGAGGTGAGCGTGAACAAGCCCACAAAGATCACGCCCCCCTCGGGCGGAGACAATGAGAACGACGCCGACAAGCGCCGCGAAACGTTGTTCGAGCGGGCCAGCGGGGCATTCGGCCTGAATACGCTGAACCCGGCCCGCGTTCCGGCAAAGCTGCCGCAAGGCAAGGGCGCGCAGCGGATGCCGATGCCCGCCCCGGCGGAGGTCATATCGCGAGAAGAACCCGAAATCGTCCCGGCTCAGCCCGCGGCCGTCGAAGCCGCAATGCCGGCGAGCCCCGTTCGCCGGGTTCATCGCGAGACCGCCGGTCCTGCCGTGAGCTTCACCGGAACGCGTCATGCCGTTTCGCGCAGCCATCTGGTGGACCAGGGATTGATCGATCCCGACGGCGGCGCGAGCACGTTGCTCGAGGAATTCCGCATCGTGAAGCGCCAGGTGCTCGATCTGGCGGAACAGGGCGGCAATGCGCGCTCGCGCCGGGTCCTGATCTGTTCGCCGCACACCGGGGAAGGCAAGACCTTCTGCGCCACCAATCTCGCCATTTCGCTCGCGGGCGAGCGCGACAGCGAGGTCCTGCTGATCGACGCCGACTTCGCCAAGCCTTCGATCATGCGAACTTTCGGGCTGGACGACGGGCCGGGCCTGATGGATGCGCTGGCCGACCCCTCGATCGAGATCGAGGATCTGGTCGTGGGTACTGACATCCCCGGCCTGTGGCTGCTTCCGGCTGGCGACCGGACGAGCGGGGACAGCGAATACCTCGGCAGCGAGCGAACCTGGGAAGTGCTTGGACGGCTGACGCGCGGCGCGCCCAATCGGCTGCTGGTATTCGATAGCTCGCCCGTGCTGGCCGCGTCGCCCGCCGCAGAACTCGCCAAGCACGTGGGGCAGGTCCTGCTCATCGCCCGCGCCGATCATACTCCCCGGGCAGCGCTCGAGGACGCGGCCGACCTGCTGTCCGCCTGCGACGACATCAGCCTGTTGCTCAACGATGCGACCTTCAGCCCCAGCGGGCGCAGTTTCGGCACCTATTACGGATATGGGGAGTAGGACGATGGCGATACGGCTTCTTCGTGCGCTGGTCGCGGGGTGCGCGCTGCTCGCAAGCTTGCCGCTCGCCGCTCAGTCCTATCCCGGCCGCGACAACCAGGGTGCTGACGAGGCTGGGGATGCGCGCCCGCAATCCGCGCGGCGCGTCTCGATCGATCCTTATGTCGAAGCCGCGCAGGTCTTCGTCTGGCAATTCGAACCCTTCGACGAAACGCTCACCTACACCCAGCTTGCCGCCGGATTGGACGCCACCGTGACCGGCCGCCGCAACGGGGGAAGCGTCTCGCTGCGCTACGAGCGCAATATCGGCTACGGGGACGATTCGATCGACAGCGATACGCTGACCGGGCTGGCGCGGGGCTATGCCACCATCGTCCCCAACGCGGTGACGATCGAGGCGGGCGCTCTCGCCAGCCGCACCCGCGTCGATGCCGGCGGATCCAACGTTTTCAATCCGATCACTGGCGATGATGCGACTAGCGAGACTTATTCGGGCTTTATCGGCCCCAACGTGGCTGCGCGTGTCGGTGACGCGCAGATCACCGGGCACTACAGATTGGGCTACACCCGCGTCGAAGCGCCCGATTTCGTTACCGCGGGCGGCACCGCCGTCGATGTGTTCGACGAGAGCGTGACCCACAGCGCGCAAGTGCGCGCCGGCACACAGCCGGGCGAGCCGTTTCCCGTCGGGATCGGAGTGGGCGCCGGCTATTTCCAGGAGGACGTCGACAATCTCGATCAGCGCGTGGTCGATGCCTATTGGCGCAGCGACGTCTCCATCCCCGTGACGCCTACGCTCGCCGTGGTCGGCGGCCTTGGCTACGAGACTGTCGAGGTGTCGAGCCGCGACGCGGTGCGCGATGCCGCGGGCAACCCGGTGATCGGCCCGGACGGCCGTTTCGTCACCGACGAGGGCAGTCCGCGCGTCATCGCTTTCGAGGCGGACGGCCTGATCTGGGATGTCGGCGTGGTCTGGCGGCCCAGCCGCCGCACCCAATTGCAGGCGACCTTCGGCCACCGCTACGACAGCGAAACCTTTTACGGCAGCTTCACCTGGCAACCGGACAGCAGGACCAATTTCGGCATCGGCGTTTATGACAGCATCACCGGCTTTGGTGGAAGGCTCAACAATGCGCTCGCTGCACTGCCGACCGACTTCCAGGTCGTGCGCGATCCGATCACCGGCGACATCGTCGGCTGCGTCACTTCGCTCGATGGAGCCGGTTGCCTGGACGGCGTTCTCGGCTCGATCCGCTCCTCAGTCTTCCGCGGGCGCGGGGTCAGCGCCGCCTATTCGCGGAAGGTCGGCCGGATGGTCGCCGCGATCGGTGCGGGATACGACCGGCGCAAATTCATTGGCGCGCCGGGAACCGTTCTGGCCGCGGCCGACGGCGTGATTGATGAAAGTTACTACGTCACCGGCTCGGTCAGCGGACCAGTCGGGCGGCGCGGCGGTTTTACCGTGGCGAGTTACGCCAACTGGTTCGACAGCGGCAGCCTATTCGACGGCGATGTCTTCGTTCTCGGAAGCTCGGCCGCCTATCGCCACCAGCTTACCCGTGGTTTGTCCGCGCGGGCCGCTGTGGCGCTCAACTATCTCGACAGCGAACTCACCGATGCGGATATCAAAACCGCGTCGGCGCTGGTCGGCTTGCGCTACGATTTCTGATAAGGATCGCCTGCCATGTACGAAGAATTCTACGGTTTCAGCGAGCGGCCCTTCCAGCTCACGCCCGATCCCGCGTTCTATTTCGAAAGCGTCACGCACAAGAAGGCGCTGTCATATCTCGGCTATGGGCTGAACCAGGGCGAAGGTTTCGTTGTCATTACCGGCGAAGTCGGCGCCGGCAAATCGACGCTGGTCGCGCATCTCAAGGACAAGCTCGACCAGGACCGCATGAGCGTGGGCGAGGTGGTGACAAGCGCGCTCGACGGCGAGGAGATGATCCTTGTCGCCGCGCGCAGTTTCGGCCTCGACGTCGCTGGTCGGGACAAGGCCGGCGCGCTGGCTGCGATCGAGCACTTCCTTCACGAGGAGGCGCGTAGCGGCAGGCGCTGCCTGCTGATCGTCGACGAGGCGCAGAACCTGTCGATCGGCGCGCTCGAAGAACTGCGGATGCTCTCGAACTTCCAACTCGGCGCGCATCCGCTGCTCCAGACGCTCCTACTCGGCCAGCCCGAGTTCAAACAGCTTATCTCGCAGTCCGACGAGCTCGAACAGCTCCGCCAGCGGATCATCGCTGCGCACCATCTCGATCCGATGCAGCCGGGGGAGATCGAGCCCTATCTCCGCCACCGGCTCGAGCGCGCGGGGTGGGACGGCCATCCCGAGCTCGATCGCGGCATTTTCAACAAGCTTCACCAGGCGAGCGGGGGCATCCCGCGCAAGGTCAATCAGATCATGACGCGGCTGCTGCTGCTGGGGGCGGTCGAGCAGCAAGCGGTGCTCGAACCCGACATGCTGGATGCCGTGCTCGAGGAAATGACGATCGACACCGCTCCTCTGGAGGGCGAAGGCGAACTGAAGCCGCGCCCGGACCAGAACGTGCCGGCAGCCCAGGCCGTGGCCGATGCGCGCCGGGCGCAGGAGCAGACACAGCATCCGCCGAAGCCAGACCGCGAGCAAGACCAAGGCGGTCTTGCCGAAGCGCAAATCCGGGCGATCGAGCAGGCTTTTGCCGAACGTGATGCCGAACTCGCGCGTCTAGGCAAGCAACTGGCTTCGCTACGGGAAGACGCTACGAAACACGAGAACGGGGATGCCTCGGACTTGTCGGACAGGATCGCGGCGATAGAAATGCGTCTCGACGAACAGGAACATTCGCTGCGCCACGTGCTGACCATGTTGATCGAGTATTTCGAAACGCACAAGCAGCGCGCCGCGGCCTGATTCCGCGGGGCTTCACCGCGGGTGCGGCAAGGAGGGACTGACGTGTTCGAACGCCGCGCCATTGCGGGAAAGCCCCTCAACGGTCTTGGCGTCGATGTCGAGGACTGGTTCCAGGTCGGCGCGTTCGAGAGCTCTATAGCCCGCGAGGATTGGGGCGGCATGGAATTGCGCGTAGAGCGCAATGTCGAGCGCATCTGCGAACTGTTCGACCGCGTGGGGGTGAAGGCGACCTTTTTCACCCTAGGCTGGATTGCCGAGCGGGTGCCCGCGACCATCCGCCGGATCGCCGAATGCGGGCACGAGATCGCCAGCCACGGCTATGATCACACACGCGTGTTTACTCTCGCACCCGAGCAGTTCCGCACCGATCTCGCCAGATCGAAAGCGATCATCGAGGATGCGAGCGGCACAAAGGTGACCGGTTACCGCGCGCCGAGCTTCTCGATCGACCACCGCACGCCTTGGGCGCACAAGATTCTCGCGGAAAAAGGCTATGCCTATTCCTCCAGCGTCAATCCTATCGCGCATGACCATTACGGCTGGCGCGAAGCGCCGCGCTTCGCCTTCGAGCCGGTCGAGGGTTCGCCGCTCGTCGAAATTCCGGTGACCACGGTGGAAGTGGCAGGCCGGAGGCTGGCCGCTGGCGGAGGCGGCTTTTTCCGTGTGCTGCCCTACGGCTTCAGCCGCTGGGCGGTCACGCGGGTCAATACGCGCGAAAATCGGCCGGCGATTTTCTATTTTCATCCTTGGGAGATCGATCCCGACCAACCGCGTGTCGCGGGTGCGCCGCTGCGCTCCAGGCTGCGCCACTATACCAATCTGGGATCGATGGAGCGCAAGCTGGCGAAACTGCTCAACCGCTTCGAATGGGGCCGAATGGACGAAGTCGCCCGGCTGGAATCTGCAAGATTCTTGAAAGCCACGGTGTGAACGCCCCGATGCGTCATGCGAACGGCAGCATCGCCGCACTGGATTTCACCGATCCCGGCGAGGTCGCGCGCGTCGAACGCTTTGTCGCGCGAAGTGGCGGTACCCCCTTCCACCTACCGCTCTGGCTGCAGGCGGTCGAAGCGGGCACCGGCAATATGGCACTGGGACTGATGCTGGAACGCGGCGAGGAACTCGTCGGATGGCTCCCGCTGACGCTGGTGCATTCGCCAATATTCGGACGCGCGCTCGTATCGAGTGGCTTTGCGGTAGAGGGCGGGGCGCTCGCCGAACGCGAAAGCGATGCGGAAACGCTTTGTCGCGCCGCCGAGGAACTGGCCATCCGACTCAGCGCGCCCACAGTCGAACTGCGCGGTGGCAAGGCCCCGAATGACTGGGAGACCACCAGCGAAACGCACTGCGGCTTCGTCCGCGACCTGGCCGATAGCGACGAGGCCGAGCTTCTGGCGATCCCTCGCAAGGCCAGGGCGGAATTGCGGAAGGGGTTGGCAAACGATCTCTCGGTCGAAGTGGGGACAGGGGCGTGCGAGCGCGCCGCGCACTACGCGGTCTATGCCGAAAGCGTTCGCAATCTCGGCACGCCGGTTTTTCCGCGCTCATTGTTCGATGCGGTGCTCGAGGGCTTCGGAGAGGCCGCCGACATCCTGATCCTTCGTCACCGCGGAGAGCCGGTGGCGAGCGTTCTTTCGCTCTATCACGCCGGAGCGGTGATGCCCTATTGGGGTGGGGGCACGCGCGGCGCCCGCGATCTGCGCGCCAACGAGTTGATGTATTACGAACTGATGCTCCATGCGCGGCGGCGCGGCTGCACGCGGTTCGATTTCGGGCGTTCGAAAATCGGTAGCGGTGCATACCGTTTCAAGAAGAACTGGGGCTTCGACCCGCGACCGCTGACCTATTCGAGCTGGACCGCACCGGGCCATGTGAAGCGCAATATCGATCCGACCGACAGCAGTTTTTCGACGCGGATCGCGCTGTGGAAACGGCTGCCGCTTCGGGTCGCGAACGCGATCGGTCCAGTCATCGCCCGCGGCCTGGGCTAACCCGGCGCAATGGGCGATATCCTGTTCCTCGCGCATCGGATGCCTTTCCCACCCGACCGGGGCGACAAGATCCGCTCGCATCATCTGCTGAGAGCGCTCGCGAGGGTCGCGCCGGTGCATGTCGGGACCTTCACCGAGTCGGCCAGCGATCGCGAGCAGGAGCAGGCGCTGGCGGAATTGGCCAGGACCTATATCCTGCCACGCCGTCGAAAGTCGCTGGCGCGCGCGGCTGTCGAGGCGTTAGCTTCGAGCCAACCTGTGAGCCTGACGGCATTCGAGGACAGGCGGTTGCGGGAGTGGGTCAGGACGACGCTCGCCGGCCACCCCATCGACACGATCGTCATCTTCTCCGGGCAGATGGGACAATATGTGCCGGACGAATACGCGGACCGGGTGATCATCGACCTGTGCGATGTCGATAGCGCCAAATTTTCCGGATATGCCCGCGATGCGGCGCTGCCACGGCGCTGGCTCTATACACGCGAGGAACGCTTGCTGGCGGCCGAGGAAGAGAGACTCGCGCGCCGCGCGGACCGGACCTTGCTGATCAGCGAAAGCGAATTGGAGCTGTTCCAGACCCGGCTTCAGGATCCCACCGATATCTCCCTCGAAGCTCTGGGCAACGGGGTCGATACTGAATTCTTTGATCCGGAGGCCACTTGTCCCCATCCCGAGATCGCCGGTAGCCAGGCGGCTCAATTCCTCTTTGCAGGTCAGATGGACTACCCGCCCAATATCGCCGCAGCGATGCGGTTCGCCAAAACGATCCTGCCTGCCATCCGGTCGAAACACGAGGCGCAATTCCACATCGTCGGGCGCGCGCCGACCTCGCAGGTCAAGGCACTCGCTTCGCTCCCCGGCGTCCGCGTCTGGGGCGAAGTGTCCGATATCCGGCCGTTTCTCGTTGCCGCCGATGCGGTGGTCGCCCCGCTGACCCTTGGCCGCGGAGTTCAGAACAAGGTCCTGGAGGCGATGGCCATGGCGCGGCCGATTCTCCTTAGTCCCGAAGCCGCGACGGGCATCGCGGCACGCGACGGCGAGCATTTCCGCATTTGCAGGAACGACGAGGCTTTCGCGGCGGCCGCCGATGACCTGCTCCGCGATCCCCAAGCCGCGCGATCGATGGGCGATGCCGCGCGCAATGTCGTGGTGGAGCATATGAGCTGGGGCGCCTTCTATGCGGACGTCGGCCGATTGGCGGGGGGCAGTCCCGCAAGGTCGCGCCATGCTGCCTGATACCTCCATAGCGGCAAACACCGGTTCGCCGCGGGTATCGACACCGTGGCCGAAATCGCTCGCCGCGCTTTCTCTGGCATGGCTAGTGCTGCTCGTGGCAACGCGCGCGGAATGGCTCGAGATGCTCCACCAATGGTGGAACATCGATACTTACAATCACATCACGCTGATCCCGTTAATCGTTGCATGGCTGGTGTGGCTGAAGCGGCGCGAGCTGGCGAAGGTCGTGCCGCGGGGAACCTGGGCAGGGGCTGTCCTGCTGGCGCTGGCGCTGGCGTTGTGGCTGACCGGACGGGCAACGCAGATCAATCTTCTCGCCCATGCTTCTGCGGTGTTGGCGCTGCCGGCCTCGCTGCTCGCCGTTCTCGGCGTACGCGTTGCGGCGTTGCTGCTCCTACCCCTCGGAATGATGGCATTCCTCGTGCCTTTCGGAGACGAGATCGTCCCGCAACTGCAGTTGACCACTGCCGAAGTCGCAATCGCACTGACACAGTGGAGCGGGGTCGAAGCCAGTATCGACGGTGTGAACATCGACACTCCCGCGGGTCTGTTCATAGTCGCGGAAGCCTGCTCGGGGGTGAAGTTCTTGATCGCGATGATTGCACTGGCTGGGCTCGTGTGTTTCACCGCGTTCGAAAGCTGGGCCAAGCGAGCGCTCTTCCTGCTTGCCGCTATCATCGTGCCTATCCTCGCCAACGGCGTGCGGGCATGGGGAACGATTTTCATTGCGCAAAGCCGCGGGGTGGAATTTGCCGCGGGATTCGATCACATCGTCTATGGCTGGATTTTCTTCGCCATTGTCATTGTCCTGCTGATCGGCGGAGCGTGGCGCTTTTTCGAGCGCGATCCGGAAGATGCCGGATACGACGCGGACGATCTCGACGGGCAGCCTCTCGTCGCGGCAATCGACGTTTTCACCCTTCGCACCACGCTCGCATGCGTGGCAATTGTCGCGCTGACCATCGGCGCATGGCTGATGGACGGGGCGGGGGTGCTCGGTTAGGCGGGGCCCATGTGCGGGATTGCGGGAATTTTCCATTGCGGGACTGCAAAACCCGTCGATCCCCGGCGGGTCGAGCGGATGGCCGAAGCGCTTGCCCATCGCGGGCCCGACGGCGCCGGCGTGTGGACTGCGCGCGGCGTCGGCCTTGGCCATCGCCGGCTGTCGATCATCGACCTCGCCGGATCGCCGCAGCCGATGCATTCTGCGGACGGTCGCGCGGTGATCGTCTTCAACGGCGAGATCTACAACTACCGCGAATTGCGGCGCGAGCTGGAACAGGACGGGGCGCAATTCCGCACCGAGGGCGACACCGAGACGATCCTGGCGGCATGGCAGCGGTGGGGCGTCGATTGCCTTTCGCGACTGAACGGTATGTTCGCTTTCGCGATCTACGATTGCGACCGGCGGCAGCTGTTCCTCGCGCGCGATCGCCTGGGTGTGAAACCGCTCTTTAGCGCGATGCTCAGCGACGGCAGCCTGGCTTTTGCCTCCGAGCTCAAGGGGCTGCTGGCCCATCCGCTGCTGCGGCGGGAGGCAGACCCGCTGGCGATCGAGGATTACATGACCTGGGGCTATGTCCCCGACCACCGTTCGATCCTGAAGGGCGTCAAGAAGCTGCCGGCAGGCCATTTCCGCCTGCTTGATCATGATCGTGATCCCGCCCCCCCCCGCCAATGGTGGGACATCTCCTTCGAGCGGCGCGCGAAGGGGCCGACTGCCGATCTGTCGGCCGAACTGCTCCATCATATGCGGCAGGGGGTGAGCAGCCGGATGATCGCCGATGTACCGCTGGGCGCCTTCCTCTCGGGCGGGGTAGATTCATCGAGCGTCGTCGCGCTGATGGCCGAGGCCTCGCGCAATCCGGTCAATACCTGTTCCATCGGCTTCGATGTCGAGAGCGTGGACGAGACCGCCTACGCGCGACGGGTTGCCGAACGGTTCGGCACCGACCACCGCGAGCGCATCGTTGCTGCCGACGAGATTGCCGAGATCGATCGGATTGCACGCATTTTCGATGAACCGTTTGCCGATGCTTCGGCGCTGCCGACGCTGCGAGTATGCGAGCTCGCGCGCGAAAAGGTGACCGTCGCGCTGTCTGGCGATGGCGCTGACGAGTCACTGGCGGGCTATCGAAGGCAGATTTTCCATTGGCGCGAGGAACAGGTGCGAAACCTGTTGCCGCAGACTCTCCGTGCGCCCCTTTTCGGAAAATTGGGGCGCTTGTGGCCCAAGGCCGATTGGGCGCCCCGGTTCCTGCGCGCCAAGACCACCTTTCTGTCGCTCGCGGAGAGTGGCGCCGCTGGCTACGCCCGCGCACTGGCAATCCTCGACGCCGATACCCGGGCGGCGCTTTATGGCGAGGGTATGTTGCGCGCGCGAGGCGATTATCGCGCCGAACAGCCATTCGTAGCGATGATGGACGCGGCTCCGGCGCGGAGCGGATTGGACGCCGCGCAATATGCCGATCTCAAATTCTGGTTGCCCGGGGATATCCTGACCAAGGTGGACCGCACCAGCATGGCGGTCGGTCTTGAAGCGCGCGAACCCCTGCTCGACCACCGGCTCCTGGAATTTGCCGCTACCGTGCCGGAGCGCCAGCGTATTCGCGGGCGGCAGGGAAAGTGGCTGATGAAACACAGCATGGAGCGCTATCTTCCCGAGGACATTCTCTATCGTCCCAAGCAGGGCTTCGTCGTTCCGCTGGCGCAATGGTTTCGGGGCGAGCTGGCGGACCAGGCGCGGGCCGTGGCTGCAAGCGAAATTCTGCTGGCAGGAGGATTGTTCGACCGCTCCGGGTTGGGCCAGCTGGTCCACAGCCATGTTTCGGGCCGACGCGACCATGGGCGTACACTGTGGCAATTGCTGATGCTGGAAAAGTCATTGTCCTACATGGGTTTGTCGCGTTAGCCTTCTGTCACTCAAATGCCGCACCTCGCAAGTCGAGCGCTGTCGAGCCGTACAATCCGATATGACAAAAAATAATTTCGTTTGCCAATTAAGCGCTCGCCTGCGTAGATTCCGGCAAGAGCGGGTAATATCCGCTGGATAATTCATGAATTTCCCGCGGCGGGCGGGGCATGAGGGGCGAAATGGACGGATTGGGAAACAAGGCAGGCAAGCTGGAACTCGCGACCTGGGAGTCGCCGAGGCCGGCAATCGGACTTGACGGTCATGATGAGCTTTTCGTCCAGTCCACTCGGCATTGCGCAATTCCCCGGCAATTGCTCGAACTCACTCAGCTCGACGTTCTCTACGATGCCGACACCGAAGCGCTGTGGACCTTTATGCGCCCCGAAGGGCGCCCGAGTTTCACCCCCGCGATGCTCGGCGATTTCGAGAGCTGGCAGCGGCTCATCGGCGAGGGCTTCGGAGCCGACAAGGTGCCGCTGAAATATCTCGTGCTCGGCAGCCGGGCACCCGGGGTGTTTTGCTTCGGCGGCGATCTGGAACTGTTCCGCCGCCTCATCGAAAGCCGCAATCGCGAAGGGCTGGTTTCCTACGGGCACCGCTGCTGCCAAATCCTTCATCGGAATATCAACACGCTCGGCCTGCCGATGCTCACCATCGGATTGGTGCAGGGCGATGCTCTGGGCGGCGGTTTCGAGGCTTTGCTGTCCTTCGATTACGTGATTGCCGAACGTAGCGCGCAATTCGGCCTGCCCGAAATCATGTTCGGCCTGTTTCCCGGAATGGGAGCGCATGCGCTGCTCAGCCGCAAGCTCGGCAGCGCCATGGCCAACCGGCTCATTACATCGAACGAAACCTACACCGCACAGCAGATGTACGACCTCGGCCTCGTCCAGCAGCTCGCCGAGGATGGCGAGGGACTGGAAGCGACACGCGAGTTCATCAGCAAGGCCAGTCGCAAACATGCCGGAATGCTCAATTCCCGCCGCGCGATGAAGGTGTGCTGGGGGCTGGAGCTCGAGGAGCTCAACCGGATCACCGAATTGTGGGCCGATGCGGCGCTGCAACTGGGCGCAAGGGACCTCAAGCTGATGGACCGTCTTGCCACCGCGCAGCGCAGGCTCGCCGCCGCCGCCTAGCGGGCGTCGACCATCACCACCTCGGCATCGTCGAGCGACTCGACGGTGATTTCCTCCTCGCCGGTGATCGCAACGCCGTCGCGCGGCTGCGCCTCGGCGCCGTTCACGCGTATCCGCCCGGTTGGGCAAACCAAATATTGATGGCGCGAGGGGTCGGTCCGCCACACTGCCGATTGGCCGGCCTCGAGCGTTGCCGCGACGACCTTCGCATCGGTGCGAAGCTGAAATGGTGGCGCGCGTCGAGCCAGCCGTGGTCGGCGTGGCCGAGCGAGGCGAAGGGTCGCACATCGATCATGAAATATTCTCGCATCGGCGGGAGAAATGGCCGCCGGGAAGAATTACTAGATGGGAGCGCGCAGGGCTGCTTCAACCCCGTGCCCCAACCCCATGCCCTAGCCCCATGTATTGCGCGCTCTGCATCTCCTTGAGCCGACTGACGGTGCGGTCGAATTCGAAGCTGCCGTCGCCCGCAGGATACAGGTTTTCGGGTTCCGCTGCGGCGGTCGCGAACAGCTTCACCCGCATCTCGTAAAGCGCGTCCACCAGCTTCGTGAAGCGGATCGCCTCGTTGCGCATTTCCGAGCCCATGACCGGAATGCCGACCACGATGACGGTGTGATAGGTGCGGGCGATGGCGAGATAATCCGCAGCCCCGCGGTTCTCGCCGCACAGCCGTTTGAAGCTGAAGACCGCGACGCCCTTGAGGCTTTTCGGCACGTGCAGCGTGCGACCGCCGCCTAGGTCCAATTTGGCGCCCGGAACATGCTCGGCATCTTCCGGGGCGAAGTCGGTCAGGCGAAAGAAGGCTTCGCGCACCTGCGCGGTCGCTTTTTCCCCCAGCGGCGTGTGCCAGCCGTCGATGTCGCCGAGCCGCTCGAGCCGGTAATCGACCGGCCCATTGAGCGGAAGGACGTCGAGTTCCGCCTCGACCAGGTCGATGAACGGCAGGAACAGCGAGCGATTGAGGCCGTCCTTGTAGAGACCGCGGGGAGGGCGGTTGCTGGTGGTGACCACCGTTACTCCCTCATCGCAAATGAGCGCCGTGAACAGCCGCGCCATGATGGCCGCATCCGCGGTGTTGGTGACCACCATCTCATCGAAGGCAAGACAACGGACATCCTGCGCGATGTCGCGCGCGGTCTTGGCCACCGGGTCGCCGGGATCGGCCTCGCGCCAGGATTTTAGCTTGCGATCGACCTCGAGCATGAACTCGTGGAAATGGACGCGCCGTTTTTCGGCGATGGAGAGTGTCGCGACGAACAAATCCATCAGCATCGACTTTCCGCGCCCGACACCGCCCCACATGTAAACGCCCTCCGGCCGCGGCTTGCGGTTGGAGAACAGCTGCGCCAGCAGCCCACCCGAACTTTCCGCTTCGAGGTCCTTCTGCAACCGGTCGAGCCGCTCGGCGGCGCGGCGCTGATCGGGGTCGGGCTGCAATTCCCCCGCGGCGATCATTCGCTCGTAGCGCGCGAGCAGGCCGCTCATCGCGGGGCAAATTTCCGCACGATGCCTGAAAAGGCCGCAATCGTCTCATCGTCCTGAACCACGGTTCCGCGCAGGAACACGAGCCTGCCTGTCTCGCGCATGATTTCGGTCAGAGCGTCGAGCGGCTTTGCGGGATCGCCCCCGCCGATGAACTGCGTCGAGATTTCCAGCGTCACCGATGGCCCGGCATTCCCGGTGCCGAGCGTGTGCATGGCGGCGAACAGCGCGATGTCGATCAGCGCCTGCGTGACCGCGCCATGGATCACGCCCTGCAGATTCTCGTGCCTGCGTTCGGGAAACATCCGCAAGCGGCAGACCTCGCCCGCGGGTCCCTGTTCGCGCCGCGCGAGGAGCTTGCCCATCACCGCGCCGTTGAACAGCGTTTCGTCCTTCAGTTTCCAGTGGTTCCAACCCGGATTGTCCGGGTCAGGGAGATGATCGAAAACCTCGCGTTCGAGCGCCATGGCGCGGATCAGATATCGCGTTCGACGAGCATCTTCTTGGTTTCGGCGATCGCCTTTGCCGGGTTCAGCCCCTTGGGGCATACATTGGCGCAATTCATGATCGTGTGGCAGCGATAGAGCCGGAAAGGATCTTCAAGGGCGTCGAGCCGTTCGCCAGCCATCTCGTCGCGGCTGTCGGCAAGCCAGCGATAGGCCTGCAGCAGGATGGCAGGACCGAGGAACTTGTCCGAATTCCACCAGTAGCTGGGGCAGGCGGTCGAGCAGCAGGCGCATAGGATGCACTCGTAAAGCCCGTCGAGGTTTTCGCGCTGTTCGGGCGTCTGCAGACGCTCCTTGCCGCTCGGCGTGGGGCTGACCGTCTGGAGCCAGGGGCGGATGCTGGCGTATTGGGCGTAGAAGTGGGTGAAGTCGGGGACGAGGTCCTTGACCACTTCCATGTGCGGAAGCGGCGTGATGCGAATGTCACCTTTCAGATCATCGATAGCGGTGGTGCAGGCGAGACCGTTCTTGCCGTTCATGTTCATCGAGCAGGAACCGCAAATCCCCTCGCGGCACGAGCGGCGGAAGGTCAGCGTTGGATCGACCTCGCTCTTGATCTTGATCAGCGCATCGAGAACCATCGGGCCGCAGGCATCCAGATCGATCTCGAAGGTGTCGTAGCGCGGGTTCTCGCCCGCGTCGGGATCGTAACGATAGACCTTGAAGCGCTTCACGCGGCCCGCCTCGTCGGCCGTGTGCGCGCGACCCTTGCCGGTAATTTTCGAATTCGCGGGAAGGGTGAAGGTGGCCATGATCTGTCCTGTCAGGTTCGGGACTTCTCTAACGCCTTGACCACGCGGCGCAAGGGCGAGGCGGCCTTCGCCCCGGGTCAGAAGTTGCCGCGAACCGAAAGCGAGAAGACCGGTCCGATCCGGCGGTCGCGGTCCTCGATGAAGTCGATCGGCGTCACGCCGCGCAAGCCGTCATAAACCACGCGATAGCGCCGAGACCGCGCGTCAAAGATATTGCCCACCCGGCC
>JBBSMH010000007.1:0-17300 GCA_038233275.1 Sphingomonadales bacterium
ATTGACCAGGATGTTGATGAACGCCTGTCCGCCGAGCAGCGCGGTCAGCCCCGCGCCCGCAAGCAGGGCGAACAGGTCCTCCTCCTCGATCAGTCTCATCAGCACGCGCGCCACTATGGCAAGATAGGCCAATACCACGAGGCCGCATATGATGAGCCCGAATTCCTCCCCGATTACCGAGAAGATGTAATCGGTGTGCGCTTCGGGCAGGTTCATCTTGCGGATGCCCAACCCATAACCGCTGCCGGTCCACCCCCCCGCCAGCAGAGTGCGCTCGGCCAGGTCGACCTGGTCGAAGGCGGTGCCGCCGCCGAGGAAAGCGTCGATCCGGTGTCGGGCGTTGTCGTAGAGGAAATAGGTCGCGGTAAGCGCGGCAAGGCCCAGCCCGGCGATCGCTCCGAGGCGTTTGACCTCGACCCCCGACAGCAGCACCAGCGCGAACCAAACCGCGATCAACAGGATCGTGCCGCCCAGATTGGGCTGCATCATGATCAGCAGGACCAATATGCCCAGCGCAATGCCGGTCAGCGGGATCACCGGCAAATTGGGATCGCGCATCCGCCAGGAGATGACCCATGCGCAAAAGATCGCGAAGCCGGGCTTGATGAACTCGGAGGGCTGGAACCGGATGCCGAGGTCGATCCAGCGTTTGGCTCCATTGACCTCCGACCCGAAGATGGGGACGAGAAAGAGAAAGAAGGTCATGGTGACCGCGAGAACGATGCCGAGCCGGCGCGCGTTCTCGCGGCTCAGCAGCGATACCGCAAACAGCGTCGCGATCCCCATCGCCTGCCAGGCGATGTGGCGGGTGAAGAAATAGAGCTCGGGTAGTTGCTCGGTCGCGGTCGACAGCCGGTCCGCGCTGGCCGGGGAGGCGGCGGCCACTGCCACCGTGCTGAAACCCATCAGCCCAAGGATCAGGAACAGCAGCACGCGATCGATCTCGCGCCACCATATCTTCAGCCGCGTCCAGCGCGAGAGTTTCGGCAGATTTGGGCCGGTGCGCTTGCCGTGGCGCGGCACATAAGGACGCTCGCCGATCACGCGCTTGCCCTTTCACGGACACGCTCGACCGCGGCGCGGAAGGCCTCGCCACGCTCTTCGAAATCGCGGAACTGGTCGAAACTGGCGCAGGCGGGCGAGAGGAGGACGGTGTCGCCGCTTTCTGCCCGTTCGGCAGCGGTACCGACCGCGCGGTCGAGCGTGCCGCATTGTTCCACCGGCACGCGGCCTTCCAACAGCGCCGCAAAGTCCGGCCCCGCCTTGCCGATGGTATAGGCGGCCTTCACATGGCGGAGCTGCGCCTCGCACTCGCCCAGCCCCGCCTCCTTGGCGAGGCCGCCGAGGATCCAGTGGATGTTGTCGAACGCAGCCAGCGCGGGCGCGGAGGCAGCGGTGTTGGTGCCCTTGCTGTCGTTGACATAGGCAACCGCGGAAATCTCCGCGACCCGTTCCATGCGGTGCGGGAGGCCGGTGAAGGTGCGGAGCGCCTTCAAGATGGTTTTCTCGGAGACACCCAGAATTTCGGCGGCCAGCATGGCGTTTGACGCATTCGAAGCATTATGTGGCCCCGAAAGTGAGCCCGATAAGTGGGGCTGAAGCGCCTCCGGACTTGGAAGTGAGAACCCGGATCTGGCGCGGAACGGTAGGCGGCCGTCATCAAAAATGTCGGTCACACGCGACACGGAAAGGGCGGAGCCATCGATAATCGCGGCGCCGCTTTCCGATTGCATCGCGAAAAGGCGTGCCTTGGAGAACTCATACGCCTCGAAGCTCTCGTAGCGGTCGAGGTGGTCGGGGGTGATGTTGAGCAGCACCGCCACGTCGCAGTCCAGGCTGTAAGTGAGGTCGATCTGGTAGCTGGAGAGCTCGAGGACATAGACCCCTCCTTCCGTCAACGGCTCCTGCTCGAGGATCGGCAGGCCGATGTTGCCCCCCATGGTGGTCGGCACGCCCGCGGTCCTGAGAATGTGGTGGACCAGCGCGGTGGTGGTCGATTTGCCGTTGGTGCCGGTAATGCCCACTACTTTGTGCGGCGGCAGCTCGGCCCTTGCTTGCGCGAAAAGTTCGATATCGCCGATCAACGGCACGCCGAAGCTGTCGGCATGCGGCTTGATGGGGTGGGTGTTGAGCGGCACGCCGGGGCTGACCACCACGCCGTCGTACCCGGTCAGGTCTGCCTCCAGCGGATCGGCCAGCGCCAGACGACCAGCGAAGGGCTCGCGCGCCTCGGCACGATCGTCCCAGGCCAGCACCTCGGCCCCGTTGGCCAGCAGCGCCTCGACCGTCGCCCCGCCCGAGCGCGCGAGGCCCAGCACGGCAAACTTGCGGTTTTTCCAGGCGCTGCTGGTAATCACCGCAGCTTCAACGTCGCGAGGCCGAGCAGCGCAAGCACGATGGCGACAATCCAGAAGCGGATCACGACCTTGCTCTCGCTCCAGCCGAGCTGTTCGAAATGGTGGTGGATCGGCGCCATCCGAAAGACGCGCCTGCCCGTCCGCTTGAACCAGAACACCTGGATGATGACGGAGAGAGCCTCGAACACGAACAGCCCCCCGACGATCGCCAGCACGATCTCGTGATGCGTCGCCACCGCGATCGCGCCAAGCGCCCCGCCAAGCGCGAGCGAACCGGTGTCGCCCATGAACACCGCGGCCGGCGGCGCGTTGAACCACAGGAAGGCGAGGCCGGCGCCCATGATGGTGGCGCAGAAGATCGCCAGTTCGCCCACGCCAAGGACATGGGGAATTCCGAGATAGACCGAATAGTCGACGCGGCCGACGAGATAGGCGATGACTCCGAAGGCCCCCGCCGCGATGATCACCGGCATGATCGCCAGCCCATCGAGCCCGTCGGTCAGATTCACCGCATTGCCCGCGCCCACGATCACGAAGGCGGCGAAGATGTAATAGGCCCAGCCCAGCTCGAAACCGAGGTTGTTGAAGAAGGGCACGTAAAGGAAGGTGCTGACCTGCGAGACGATGATCCATGCCGCGATGCCCGCGACCAGGAATTCCAGCAGCAACCGCACTCTGCCCGAAACGCCCGTGTGGCTGGCCTTGGAGACCTTGTCGTAATCGTCGAGGAAACCGATCAGCCCGAACCCGCCTGTGACCGCGAGACAGGCCCAGACGAAGGGGTTGGAAAGGTCCATCCACAGGACCAGCGAGAGAAACAGCGACACGATAATCAGGAGGCCGCCCATGGTCGGCGTGCCGACCTTGGCCTGGTGCGACTGCGGCCCGTCGGCGCGGATTGGTTGGCCCTTGCCCTGGCGCACGCGCAGCATAGCGATCATCCGCGGGCCGATCACAAGGCCGATCAGCAGCGCGGTGAACAGCGCCGCTCCCGCGCGCGCGGTCTGATAGCGGACGAGGTTGAAGACGCCTTCGAAATTGAAATATTCGGCAAGGAGATAGAGCATTGAAGTCCTGTGACCCTAACCTCTCTGGCGTGCGAGGTGTTTCACCAGCGTCCCGAGACCGACCGAATTCGAGCCCTTGACGAGAATTGCATCGCCGGCGACGATGCCGAAATCCTCGATCGCCCCGATGGCGTCCGCGGCGCTCTCGCAATGGGTGAATTGGCCGTCGAAGTGAAGCGAGCCGCCACCCTGTTTCCCCAGCCGCGCTTTTCCCAGTTCGCGGGCCAGGGCGCGCATTTCCTCGCCCACGAGGATCGCGTAATCGACCTTGGCCGCCGCGAGCGGCTCGGCAAGCTGGGCATGGAAGCCCTCGGCGAAATCGCCCAATTCCTTCATCGCGCCGAGTACGGCGACGCGGCGGGTGGCGGGCGTTTGGCCGAGCTGCGCCAGCGTTGCGCGCATGCTTGCCGGGTTGGCGTTATAGCTTTCGTCGATCACCAGCGCCTTGCCCCCGGGCACGGCGATCTGGTGGCGCGCCCCGCGGCCCTTGAGTCCGCCCGTCTCGGCGAGCGAGAGACCGGCCGCCGCCAGGTCTGCACCGGCCGCGCGTACCGCCGCAATTACACAAAGCGAATTGGCGACCCAGTGATCGCCCGGCTCGGCCACCGTGAAGCACATCCTGCCGCCCGGATATTCGCAGGTGACCAGGCTGCCGCCGTTGGCACTGGGGATCGCGTCGAGCAACCGGACGGTTGCGTGTCGGGCAATGCCAAAGGAAACCACCTTCGCTCCTGCGGCCTCGGCATGATCGCGCAGCCGTTCGAAATGTGGGCTATCCGCGGGCAGGACCGCAGTGCCCCCCTTTTCAAGTCCGGCGAAAATTTCCGCCTTCGCATCGGCAATCGCCTTTTCCGAACCGAGGTTCTCGATATGCGCCGGGGCGATGGTGGTGATAACCCCGACGTGCGGGCGGACATGCCCGGTCAGCACCTCGATTTCGCCGGCGTGGTTCATCCCCATTTCGAACACGCCGTAGCGGCTGCGCGCGGGCATTCGCGCGAGGCTGAGCGGCACGCCGACATGGTTGTTGTAGCTGCGGATTGAACGGTGCGCCGCCCCGCGGCTGGCGCGCTCGAGCGCGGCGAAGATTGCTTCCTTGACTCCCGTCTTTCCGACCGACCCGGTAACCCCGATTATGGTGGGGGTCGATCGTTCGCGTGCTGCGCGGGCCAGAGCGTGCAATGCCGCGGTGGTATCCTCTACCAGTACATGCGGATAATCCACTGGCCGATCGGTCAGCGCGGCGGTGGCGCCATTGGCGAAGGCGGCGTCGATGAAGCGGTGCCCGTCCATCGCCTCGCCCCTGAGCGCGATGAAAAGATCGCCGTTTCGCACATCGCGCGAATCCATCTCGACCCCGGAAACCTGGAAATCCCCGCTCGCAGCGCCAGCGGTCGCCTCGGCGATTTCGCGCGCGCTCCACAGCGCCAGCGGCAGCTTGTCCGAGGCGAAGATCGGCCACGGCTTGACGGCCGGATGGCGGAATACGGCTGCACTCATTTACTCATATCCTCCCCTGCCAGCCGCACGGCTGGCGGCGCACTCGCGCGCTACCTCGACATCGTCGAACGGCAGCACGCGCCTGTTTTCCCCCACGCCGACGATCTGTCCGGTCTCGTGTCCCTTGCCGGCGACCAGCACGATGTCGTCGCGGCCCGCGGCCGAAATCGCGGCGGCGATGGCTTCGCGGCGCCCCTCGACCTCGCGCGCCCGATCGCTCGCACCTGCAAGAATCTCGGCACGGATTGCGGCCGGGTCTTCGCCGCGCGGATTGTCGTCGGTGACGATGACCATGTCGGATCCGGCGGAGGCCGCCGCGCCCATCGGCGCACGCTTTCCCTGATCGCGGTCCCCGCCAGCCCCGAAGACCGTGATGAGCCGCCCCCTCACATGCGGGCGCAGGGCGGCAATGGCCGCTTCGAGTGCCTCGGGGGTGTGCGCGTAATCGACATAGACCGGCGCGCCGCCGGGCGCGATAACCGCGCGTTCGAGCCGCCCGCGCACCGGCTGGAGACGCGCCACCGCGTCCCATACGCGCCCTGCGTCGATACCGGTCGACAGCGCCAGACCGGCTGCGGTGAGCGCATTGGCAACCTGATAGGCGCCGATCAGCGGGAGCGAGATCGTCCGCTCCTCGCCCGCGTGCTCCACGGTCAACGTCTGGCCGAGTTGTGTGGGGCTTTGCGCCGCAAGGCGGATATCCTCGCCCTGCTCGCCCACGCTGAACACGCGCAGGCCGCGCTTGCGGGCGTGTTCGACCGCCCGCCTCGTCCACTCGCTGCCATCGGCTCCGGTCCAGATGACCGCGGTCGCGCCATCGGCGGCGACCTCGTCCAAGAGGCGCATCTTGGCCGCGAAATAATCCTCCATATCGGCGTGGTAATCGAGGTGGTCGCGGCTGAAATTGGTGAAGGCCACCGCAGCGGGGCGCAAGCCCTCATTGCGATATTGCGAGAGGCCGTGGCTCGATGCCTCGTAAGCCAGATGGGTCACCCCTTCGCGCGCCAGCCCGCTGACGTTGGAGAGGAAGGTGACAATGTCCGGCGTGGTGAGCCCCGTTGATACACTCTCGTCGGGAGTGGTTACGCCCAGCGTGCCGATGCTCGCCGCGCGCTCGCCGGCCATGCGCCAGCTCTGGCGGGTCATCTCCCCAGAGGAGGTCTTGCCGTTGGTGCCGGTCACCGCGACGATATGCCGGGGGACAGGGGTGAAATAGTGCGAAGCGAGACGCGCGAAGGCGCGGCGCGGCTGGTTGTCCGCGATGTGCAGCGCACCCTCGACCACCGCTTGTGGCCGTGCGACCACTGCCAGGGCGCCCGACTGGACCGCATCGGCGATAAATTCCTCGCCATTGACCCTTGTGCCCTGGAAGGCTCCGAAGACGGTGCCGGGGGCGACCTTGCGATGATCGATGGCGAAACCGGTGACCTGACGATCCCCCGCTTCTTGCGCTTCCAGCCCTGCCGCTTCGAGAAGCTTTGCCAGCCTCACCGGTTGGCCTCCGGAATCAGCGGGCGAATGTCGGAAATATCGACGTCGCGCGATTCGTCCGGGCGCACGCCCAGCAGGGGGCCGATGCGCGGAACCAGCCGCCCGACGATCGGAGCGGCGTTCCAGGCCGCGGTCCGCTGGAACGAGCTGGCCACGGTGCCCCGCGGCTCGTCAAGCATGGCGACAACGACATAGCGCGGGCGGTCCATGGGGAACGCCGCGGCGAAGGTCGAGACGATCAGGGTCTTGTTGTAGCCGCCCACGCCCGGCTTTTCGGCCGATCCCGTCTTTCCGCCCACGCGATAGCCCGGCGCATCGGCGTTCCTGCCGGTGCCGTATTTGCTGATCGCGCGCAGGAGCTGGCGCATCCGGCTGGAGGTCGAGGCCTTGAACACCCGGCGGCCTTTGGGCGCTTCGCCCGGGTTGAGCTTGTGCACGGTGGCCGGCCGCCAGATGCCCCCGTTGACCATGGCCGCATAGGCGCTGGCGAGGTGGAGCGGGGTGACCGCGATGCCATGGCCGAATGCCACGTTCATGTTTCTGAGCCGGGGCCAGTTTTCGCCGGGCCAGATCGGGAAGCCTTTGGCCGGAAGCTCGATATGCGGGCGCTCGTTCATGCCCAAATCGACCATGTAGTCGCGCAACCGCTCCGCTCCCAGCTTGTCGGCGATGCGCGCGGTCACGGTGTTGGAGGAATGAATCAGCGTCGATGGAACGTTGAGCGAATTGCCGAGGAAGTGGCTGTCCGTGATGGTAAAACGGCCGACCTTGATCGGTGTGGCGTCCCAATGCGCCCCGAAATCACGCACCACGCCCGCATCGATCGCAGCGGCGACGGTCAGCGGCTTGAAGGTCGAACCCAGCTCGTAAACCTGATTGGTGACGCGGTTGAACATGAAGCTTTCGCCCTCGGCGTCGATCCGGTTGGGATCGAACTCGGGCAGCGAGGCGAGCGCCATGACCTCACCCGTGTCGACGTCGAGCACGATGCCCGCGGCACCCTTGGCGCTGACGAGCTTCATCCCGCGCCGCAACTCGTCTTCGAGCGCGCCCTGGACCCGCATGTCGATGCTCAACGCCACCGGTCGGCCGCGCGTCGAAGGATCGAGCAGCTGTTTGTCGAGCACCGCCTCCATACCGACCCGGCCATGTCCGTCTGCCGCGACATAGCCGAGGATATGCGCGGCCATCGAGCCTTGCGGATAGTGCCTGTCGTCTTCCTGCGGGACTTCGAGCGCCAGCTCGCCGATTTCCAGCACGCGGTTGGCCTCCTCCGGGAGCAGCCTTCGGCGAATATAGCCCGGCTTGCCGCTCTGAAGCCGCTCCACCGTGCGCGCGTAATCGAGTTCGGGGAAAATCGCCTTCAGCTCGCGCGCGACCTGCTGCGGGGGTTTTACCAAGGGCGCCCCCTCTTCTCCCAGCGCCTCGGGATCGAACCACAAGGCATAGGCGGGAAAGGCGCGCGCGAGTGGGATGCCGTTGCGGTCGGTGATTTCTCCGCGCGGGGGCAGCAGCGCGTCCTCGAGCGATGTTGCCGCGATGGCGCGGTCCGAAAGACCCAGGAAACCGATCCGCACCGTCGCCAGCATGGCAAGGAAGGCGAAGCCGACCACCACCCACAACACGCGCATCTTGGCCATGGCAAGCGAATGCTGGCGGATGGTCATAAGCTGGACCCGGCCGGAGGGCATGGCGGTGCCGACGACACCCGTGCCCGCCGCAGCGATCATTGCGGAGCCTCCGCAGCAAGCGATGCAGCCGTGGAATTGCGGGCAAGGTGGGCGGCAAGGCTCGTCGCCGCCATCGGCGTGCTCCGTTCGGCGCGGACGCCCCCTGCAGAATCCAGGTCCTGCGCCTGCGCCTCGGCGACCAAGGAAGCGTCCCAGCCGGAGAACAAGCCCTCGTCCTCGACAGGCTCCGCACGCGCGACCCGGATCGGCGCGGGTGCGTCGATGGCGCGGCCGGTGCCGAGCATGGCAAGCTGGCGCTCGGTCTCGAGATACTGGTGGGCTCGCGGCGACTCATAGCCGAATTCGACCGCATTCCATGCGGCAAGCTGGCGCTGGCTGGCGCGAGTCTGGAATTCGACCTCCAGCATCAGCTTTTCCTTTTGTAGCGCGACGATCTTGCGCTCGGTCAGCCGCACCTCGCTCTTCACCGCGTTGACTTTAAAGGTGAGCGCGAGGAACAGCGCGAGACACACCGCGAGCACGATCGCCCAGCCGATCTGGCGCAGGCGGCTGCCCATGGGGACGGGACGGATGGGCTTGCTGGCCATCAGGCGGCCACCCTCGCCGGGGCGGCGGTGCGAACCGCGTGACGCAGCGTGGAGGAACGGGCGCGCGGATTGCGCGCGCATTCGGCCTCGCTGGGGCGGATCGCCTTGCTGACATTCTCGAAGACCGGACCGTCCTGCGCGGGGACTTGAGGAAGATGGCGCGAGGCGGCGGATTGGGACGAGGACGCCTCGCGCAGGAAGCGCTTGACGATCCGGTCTTCAAGACTGTGGAAGCTGACGACCGCCAGACGGCCGCCCTCCTTTAGCAGGGCTTCGACGCCCGCGAGCGCGGCGCGAAGCTCTTCGAGTTCGCCGTTCACATGGATACGAACGGCCTGGAACGTGCGGGTGGCCGGGTCTTTCGGCGCGCCGGCATGGTGGCCGAGAGCCTTGCGCACGACCGCGGCAAGCTCTCCGGTTGTTGTCAACGGACGCGCCTTCACGATCGCGCGGGCGACCCGGCGCGACTGGCGCTCCTCGCCATATTGGTAAAGCACATCGGCGATCTCGTCCTGGTCGGCCGAATTGAGGAAATCGGCGGCGCTCTCGCCTTCGCGGCTCATTCGCATGTCGAGCGGGCCGTCGGCGGAGAAGGCGAAACCGCGGTCCGCCCGGTCGAGCTGCATGGAGGAGACCCCGATGTCCATGACCACGCCATCGACCTGTGTCACGCCCACCCGGCGCATTTCCTCGACCAACTGCGAGAAGCGCTGCGGGTGGAGCGACAAGCGTCCCTCGTATTGCGCTGCAAGGTGCGCGCCCTCTCGGATCGCGTCGGGATCGCGATCGAAAGCATGGACCTTCGCGCCGCGCTCGAGGATGGCGCGGCTGTAGCCGCCAGCGCCGAATGTTGCGTCGATAACGACATCGCCTGCCTGTGGATCGAGGGCTGCGATGACCTCGTCGAGGAGGACGGGAATGTGCGGGGCCTCCCGATCGTCCTGAGGGTGCCGAAGGGTCATTTCTTCTTCGCCCCAGCCTCGGCGACCATGCTGGCGCACACGGCCTTGGCCGCGGCCCATTCATGGCCCATCCGCATCAGTTCTGCGGGGTTCCAGACGGTGAAGAAGCGTCCGCCACCGTGGAAGAAGAGCCCGTCGCCGATATTGCCGAGATCGCGCAGGTAATCGGGCATGACGAAGCGCCCGCTGTCATCGAAAGGCAGCTCGACGAAGCCGTGCAATTGCGAAGCGCGCAGTTCGCGGTCGAAATCCTTGCCTTGGGCAATGGCGCGATCTTCCTCACGATCGAGCTGGCGTTCGAACTCCATTTTGCGCGAGAGACCGAAGCCGGTGAGGCAATTCCAGCGATCGTGCTTGGCGAGGCAGAGCACGCGCCCGTCGGAGCTTTCCTTGACCGCCTTGCGGAAGGCGGGCGGCAGGACGCAGCGGCTCTTGTCGCCCGCCAGCGTATATGCCTGTCCGCTGTATCCTCCGAAATCCAACTGGCGTCCCCTGGCCCTGTTACGTTGCTCGACTTCCCCGCCGGACAGACCTCTCCCGCCACCCCCCGCGCGCAAGCTCGGGCGGCTCGCCCCGGAAGGCCGGGACGCAGCACAGAAAGGTGTTTCCGATAGGGACTCGGAATACAGCGGAAAAAGTCGGGATGGAAGGGAAAATTAGGGGATTTTAGGGGATGATTCTACAAATCTTTGTTTTTGCGGTATTTTTCGCTGTGGATCAGCTGTCACATCGCTCAAACTGCGCGGAACAATCTGCCGAATTCTCACGGAAATTCCCGCCGGGAGGTCGCAGTTCGAGGAAGGTCCCGTAATTTCCCCATCGGCTCAATGCCCCTCATTGTGCAAAGCTCTGGGCAAGCAGCGCCTCGAGCAACGCTCGCCCCGCGGCCTCGGCTTCCTCGTCAAGCAAGGCAGTATCCGCGAATGCAACAAGCCGGCCTTTCTCTATCGTGCAGCGTGCGGCCACGCCTGCCCCCTCAATCTCGCAATCCGCCGGCGCCTCCGTGGGGCGGAGAGCGAAGGTCCCGGCGAGATCGACCGGGTGGCCGGCGCCGAATGCGGTCTCCAACCGATGGCCCCTGTGCTGGTCTTCCGAAAAAGTCAGATCGAGACCCCAGCGTTGCAGAATCGGCGACAACAGGATGACGTCCTGCGGCCGTCGACTATCGCCGAGGCCGTAGCGCGAATGGCGCGTGACCAGCGGATCGGCAAACAGCAGCAGCTTCCCGCCCGCGCGAACCCAATTATCCAGCGCCACATTCTCCGCCGGCGAAAGCGCGCGCGGCTGAGCCAGCAGCAACCGTTCGAGCCCCGCCAGGCTCTCGGCATCGAGCGTGTCGAGGGGCTCGAGCGTATAGCTCTGCTCAAGCGTTGCGCGCACCCACCCGGTCTCGCCTGTTCCATCGAGCAGTTCGCCGAAATTGTCGGTTTCGGGCCAGTAGATCGGCAGCGTGCCCATCAGCCCCAGAGCGGGTCGGGAAGCTTCCTCCACCGGGACCGGCTGCGTCCCATGGCAACCGACCAGCGCCAGCGTAGCGACGACGAGAATGGCGCGCACGCTATTGACCGTTCGGGCCACTGCCTGCCGCATTGGCCGATGGAGCAATACCCTGTTCGGGCAGGATCGGCGCCTGCTGGGTGGCAGTGGGCGTGGGGGTGGCCGGCAGGTCGGGCACCACGCCCGCTTCCATGAGCGGATCGGGTTGAGAGCGGCCCTTATCAGGCTGGCTGGTTGCGGCAGCTTCGGGGACGGAGAGCTGTTCCGTCTCGTCCGCCCGGCTCTGAATCAGTCCGACCAGCCCCACCAGCATGACAATGCCGAGTACGCCGCCCAGGCCGATCTGGAGACGATGCATCGCTTGCGCTTGCGTGCCGCCGAGAGGGGCCTCGACCACGGAACCGGCCGTGTCCGTCCGGGAACTGGGTGGTGCGGGCGGAAGCTGAGCCATTCGCCTAGACTAGAGCAGCGCGCGAGCGGGTCAATCCCGTGCCAGCCAGTCGAACACGGGCAGGCCCTTGGAACGCAGCCATTCGGGATCATAGAGCGTCGAGAGATAGCGAAAGCCCGTGTCGCACAGCATCGTCGCCACCCGCGCATCATCGCGGCCCGAGGCGACGAGCTGGCGGCCCAGCTCAACCGCGCCCGCCACATTGATCCCGCTCGACAGGCCCAGGCACAGCCCCTCTTCGCGCAACATCTGGCCTACCCAGCGCAAGCCCTCCTCGTCGGAAATGCGGAATTGCGTGTCGATCGGCGCGCCTTCGAGATTGCCGGTGATGCGGCCCTGCCCGATCCCTTCAGCCACCGAGGATCCCTCGGCTCGCAGTTCCCCGTGCGCGAAGTAATTGTACAGCGCCGCGCCATGCGGATCGGTCAGCGCGATGACGACATTCTCGTCGTATTCCTTGAGGCCGAGCCCGACCCCCGCGATGGTCCCGCCGGTTCCCGCAGCACAGGTGAAGCCGTCGATCCGGCCTTGGAGCTGATCCCACAGCTCCGCTGCAGTGCCTTCGATATGTGCCTTGCGGTTGGCGGTGTTGTCGAACTGGTTGGCCCAGATAGCGCCCTCGGTCTCCTCCGCAAGCCGCCGGCTGGTATGGACGAAATGGTTGGGATCGGCGAATTTCGTCGGCGGCACCAGCACCAGCTCCGCGCCCAGCGCGCGCAGAGTATCCATCTTCTCCGACGACTGGTTGTCGGGCATCACGATGATCGTGCGATATCCGCGGGCGTTGGCGACCAGCGCGATACCGATGCCGGTGTTGCCCGCCGTGCCCTCCACCACGCAGCCACCGGGGGCCAGCTCGCCGCGCTCCTCGGCATCGCGGACGATATAAAGGGCCGCGCGGTCCTTCACGCTCGCTCCGGGATTGGTGAATTCGCACTTGCCCCAGATCTCGCAACCGGCGGCCACGGACGCGCCCTTGAGCATCACAAGCGGAGTGTTGCCGATCAGATCGAGCGGGGACTGACGCGAAACGGGTGCGGTCATGTGCGCGGAGCTAAGCGCTTTGGATTGCGCCCGCAAACACCATCAATCTTCGGGCGCGATAGTGACCTTGAGCCCGTCCAGCTCGCTGCCGAAAGGAATCTGGCAGCCGAGGCGCGAGTTTGCGGTCCGGTGATCGGAGGATTCGAGCAGATCATCCTCGTCCTCGCTCATTGCGGGCAGCCGGTCGTGGAACTCCGGATCTACGTGGACGTGACAGGTGGCGCAGGAACAGCAGCCGCCGCACAACGCCAGCAACTCGTCGAAACCATTGTCGCGGATCGCCTCCATCACGGTTAGCCCGTCCCCCACGTCGATCTCCGACGTTTCGCCTGCGCGGGTGGTGACGATCAGCTTTGGCATGACGATGCGGTCTCCTGTGGCTCGCTGTGCGCGAGGCTGCTAGGGCGGCCTGCGGCGTTTGGCAAGTTGGGGTATCGATGGGGCTTTCGGCGGAACAATTGCGGGAAAGTCTCGACGAACTCGCTGTCCGCGAGCCGGCGGTAGCGCGCGAACTGGCGCGCGTCGGCTACCCCGAGCCGCGCCTGCGCCCCACGGGTTACATGACGCTGTTGCGCACCATCGTCGGGCAACAGGTCTCGGTCGCCGCCGCCGCCTCGGTATGGCGCAAGCTGGAGGTGGAGCTTGGCGAAGACTTCGCGCCGGCCGAGTTGCTCGCGCGCGATTTCGATACCTTGCGTGCCTGCGGTTTCTCGCGCCAGAAGCAGGGCTACGCCCGCAGCCTGTGCGAGCTGGTGGAAAGCGGCGAGGTGGATTTCGACGACCTGCCGGCCGACGACGAGGAAGCCATCGCCGAACTGCTCAGGATCAAGGGCATCGGGCGCTGGTCGGCAGAAATCTATTTGCTCTTCGCTGAGGGACGGCCCGACATCTGGCCCGCCGGAGATCTCGCCGTGCAGGAAGGCGTCGCGCGCCTGCTCGGCCTCGCAGCCAGACCGAACGAGAAGGAAACGCGCGCGCTGGCGACCCGCTGGAGCCCCCATCGGGGCGCGATGGCGATCTTCACCTGGCATCTCTATGCCAATCCCGCGTTATGATTTAGGCGTCCTCGGCGACGGAGGGTCAAATGAGCGATCGCAAGGCAATCTTCATCACCGGCGGCGGATCCGGCATCGGGCGTGCGATCGCAAAATATTTCGGCGAGCGCGATTGGTTCGTCGGGCTCGGGGATGTGAACGCCGAAGGCATGCGCGTGACCGAAGACATGCTGCCCGGCGGCTTCCATTATTCGCACAGGTTCGATGTGAGCGATCGCGCTGCATGGGACGAGGCACTCGATGCTTTCGCGACCGCGGCGGGCGGCCGGATCGATGTGCTCGCCAACAATGCGGGAATTGCGCTGGGCGGATCGCTAATCGAGAACAGCACCGAGGAAATCGAGCGCTGTCTCGACATCAACCTGAAAGGCGTGCTGTTCGGCGCGCAGGCTGCCTATCCGCACCTCAAGAATACAGCGCCCGGATCCTGCCTGCTCAACACCGCCAGCGCTGCCGGAATTTACGGCACCCCGGGCGCGAGCGTCTATTCGGCGACCAAGTTCGGCGTGCGTGCGATTACCGAAAGCCTCGACGGCGAGTGGGCGGAGGACGGGATTGCGGTGCGATCGTTGTGCCCGGCCTTTATCGACACCCCCCTGCTAGATCAGGCGCCCAATCGCGCGACCAACGAAATGATCCGCGCGCGGGTCCAGAACGCCGGGCTCGAAATCAGCCCCGTCGAAGACGTGGCCAAGGCTGCCTGGGAAGCGGTCCATGGCGACAGGCTGCACACACTTGTCGGCAAGACCGCCCGGCAGATCGCTTTCGGCGCGCGCTGGATGCCAAGCCGGGTGCGCAAGCAGACGCGCGCAAACTTTCGCCCCCTGGGTAGCTGAGCACTAAACGAGCTTGTCGATCGCCTTGGCCATGTTGACGTCGCGCAGGCTCAGCCCGCCGGCATCATGCGTGGTGAGCGTGATATCCACCTTGTTGTAGACGTTGAACCATTCGGGATGATGGTCGCGCTTTTCCGCGATCAGCGCCACGCGGGTCATGAAGGCGAAGGCCTCTGAGAAATTCTCGAATTCGCACCTGCGCTCGATCGCGTTGCTCTCGCGCGCAAGCGACCAATTGGGCAAGGCGCGCATCCAACTGTCGCGTTCTTCCTCGGTCAGTTTTTCGACGGCCATGGCTCGTGCGCTCCCTTGCTTGTCCGCCCCATGCTTGTTGATCACGCGGCTTTTGCCTATCGCTGCGCGCCATGCAAGCCCGCCTCGCCGCCAAGGACATTGCCTGCCGCCGCGGCGAACGCCTCCTGTTCGAGGCATTGAGTTTCGAACTGGGTGCAGGCGAGGCGTTGCAGCTGCGCGGCGCGAACGGCGCGGGCAAATCGAGCCTCATCCGGATTCTTGCGGGACTCTTGCGTCCCGTCGAGGGGCGGGTCGAGCGTGTCGGAGCAATGGGTCTTGTCGACGAGCGCCTCGCGCTCGACGAGCACGCTACACTCGGCGAAGCTCTGGCGTTCTGGCAGCGGCTCGACGGGTGCGGCGATCCTTCGCCTGCACACGACGCGATGCAGCTCGATGATTTGCTTGATGTTCCGGTGCGCTATCTATCGACCGGGCAGCGCAAACGCGCCGCCTTCGCGCGGCTACTCAATGCCTCGCGAGCGATCTGGCTGCTCGACGAGCCCCTCAATGGCCTCGACGGAAACGCGCGCCTGAAGGTCGAAGAGCAGATGGGGCTGCATTGCGCGAAGGGCGGGATATGCATTGTCGCCTCGCACCAGCCGATCGCGCTTCCCGCCATTTCGGGGACGATCGTGCTGGAGGCTTACGCGCCATGATCGGCACGCTTCTGCGCCGCGACCTGGCGATAATGCTGCCCGGCGGGCGGCGCGGGGGCAGCACGCTGCCGCTGCTGTTCTTCCTTGCCGTGGCGATGCTGTTCCCCTTCGCGGTGGGACCCCAGCCGGATGTGCTCGCGCGCACCGGGGGTGGGGTGATCTGGGTCGCCGCGCTGCTCGCTGCGATCCTGCCGCTGGAGCGGCTGGTGACGGGCGATCTTGAGGCCGGCGTGTTCGACCAGCTCCACCTGCGCGGAGTGAGCGAGGAGCTGGCGATGGCCAGCCGCCTCGTCGCGCATTGGCTCGCCTTTGCTCCCTTGCTGCTGCTTGCCACCCTGCCCGCGGCTGCCCTGCTGGGCCTTTCGGGAGAGACGACGGGCACCCTCCTTCTGGGCCTGCTCGCGGGCACCCCCGGCCTCGCCGCCATCGGCCTCGCCATCGCCGCGCTGACCGCAGCCTTGCGCGGCGGAGCGGCACTCGCCGGGCTGATGGTGATTCCGCTCGCTGTGCCGATCCTGATTTTCGGTGCGGGCGCGCTGGCACGGCCGGATACGGCGGGACTGGCGCTGACGGCGGCGATCAGCCTGGGGCTGTGTGCAGTTGCGCCCTTCGCGGCGGGTGCGGCGATCAGGGCGGCGCGGGAGGGCTAAGGCGCTGTCGATCGCGTTAGTCGGACGCCCGTAGCTGCCGAATTATGTTCCGACCAGCGATAACCGGGATTGCTCCGAGGGCAGTCCCGATCAGCCCGTAAAGGGTGAAGAAAACCAGATCGAAGCCGAGCATCTGTAGAGAGAATTCTTCAATCCGACTCCAATCGAGGAGAAGGAGGAAATCGAGGACTACAGCAACCAGAGTCGCCCATAGGATTACACGTCGGCGTGACTTCCACTTCATCCAAACAAATAGGACTGCGGCCACGAAGCCGACGAGCAGCGACAGAAATCCAGCAACGAGAAAAGTAAAATCCAAGGATCACCCGTAAGGCGGTTTGTGCTGGTCCTTGGGGCTCAGCGTGAAGATCTCGTTGCCGTCCTCGGTGATGCCGATCGAATGCTCGAACTGGGCGGAGAGGCTCTTGTCGCGCGTCACCGCGGTCCAGCCGTCGCCCAGTACCTTGGCGTGGGGGCGGCCGGCGTTGATCATCGGCTCGATGGTGAAGAACATGCCGGGCTTCAATTCGAGTCCCGTCCCCGCCTTGGCGGAATGGATGACCTCGGGGGCGTCGTGAAAGAGCCGCCCCAGACCATGGCCGCAGAATTCGCGCACCACGCCGTAGCGGTACTGCCGGGCATGCGCCTCGATCGCCGCGCCGATGTCGCCCAGCCGCGCGCCGGGCTGCGCGGCCGCGATGGCGAGCATCAGGCAATCGTGCGTCACTTCGACCAGCCGTTTCGCTTTCAGCGAAGGCTCGCCGACATAGAACATGCGGCTGGTGTCGCCATGCCAGCCGTCGAGCAGCGGCGTGAGGTCGATATTGACGATGTCCCCGTCCTTGAGGGTCTTTTCGCTCGGGATGCCGTGACAGATCACGTGGTTGATCGAAATGCAGCAGCTGTGGGCATAGCCGCGATAACCCATCGTCGCGGGCACGGCTCCGCCGTCAAGCGTGAGCTCGCGCACCCGATCGTCGATCGCCGCGGTGCTGATGCCAGGCTCGACCATGCCTGCGATCTCGTCGAGGATTTCGGCCGCCAGGAGCCCCGCGCGGCGCATCCCTTCGAACCCTTCGGGTCCGTGAAGCTTGATTCCATCATGGTTTCCCCTCGGCTGAGGTTTCAAGTTGCTCCGTCCACTGTACGCTTACTTCTACGG